>JBFFRZ010000132.1:0-7688 GCA_041572715.1 Gammaproteobacteria bacterium | reverse complement strand
TGGGTTGATGACCAGGGCAAAGTGCATTTCTCGGACACCCCCCCAAGCAAAGAAGCCGAGGAATACAATCCGCCACCCATTCAGGTAATGCCAGCCGGGCCCACGGGCGACTTCAAATCCCCCGCGGAGAAACCCAAAGACATCAAGTACGAATCGCTTTCAGTCACCGCCCCTGAACCCGATACCGTGTTTACCCCGGACAAGGCCAACAGTGTCCAGGTCAGCCTGACGCTGACACCGGCGCTTAACGCGCAACATAAAATCGCGCTGTACGTTGATGGCGCGATGCATACCATTGGCAAGCAAAGGAATTTCACCCTGACCAGCCTGCCCAGGGGTACGCATACTGTCTATGCCGCAGTTCTCGACGAGAAAAACAGAAAATTAATCAGTTCAAACAGCGTCAGCTTTCACATCCAGCGGCATCATCGCTAACCTTTCAACGCACCATTTTTGTGCGTACAATGAATTACTCATTGTCCCCGCGGGCTGCGCCGTACTGAAAACAGCCTGATTTCGCGCCTGGCCTGCCGCCAGCCTGGCATAAAACTGGTTCATTTTTTGCATTCATTACTCGTATGATCATGCCGAAGATAATTTCTGACGAACAACTGCTCGACGCGGTCAACACAGCATACATCTTCATCGACACCGACCAGTCGGTATTGCACATGAACTCGGCAGCGGAACTAATGATGGGCGTCAGCCGAAACATGGCCATCGGAAAAAGCATTCACCAGGCATTTCCCTGCTGTAGTGTTATCGATCAACAGATCAGCAAGGCGCTCGAGACCCAGCGCATCTATTCAGAGCGTGATCTGGAAATTCAGATCCGGCCCCAGCACCGCATCACCATGGATTGCGTCATCACACCAGTTTACCATGATGACCTGATCACCGAATTCATCATTATCGAGCTCAACCAGGTAGACCGACGACTGAGGATTTCCCGGGAAGGGCACCTGCTTTCACAAAACGAAGGTGCCAGGGACCTGTTACGCGGCGTTGCCCATGAAATCAAAAACCCGCTAGGCGGTATCCGCGGGGCTGCGCAACTGCTGGCCGCGGAACTGCAAAGTGATGAATACAAGGAATACACCGATGTCATCATCAACGAAGTGGATCGACTGCAGGAACTGGTCGACCGCATGCTTGGCCCAAGGCAGCTGCCACAAATCGATAACGTCAATGTTCACGAACCGTTGGAAGACGTTCGCAAACTAATCGCCGCAGAAGCCGGGCCAAATGTCAGACTGTCAACCGAATATGACCCCAGCCTGCCCGAACTTAAGGCTGACCGGGACATGCTGCACCAGGCATTCCTCAACCTTGCTACCAATGCATTGCATGCCGTACGCGAACTGGACGATGCCCGAATCTTGATTCGTACGCGTTCGGAGCGGCAATTCACCATCAGTAATATGCGCTATCGACTGGTACTGAGAATAGAGTTCATCGATAGCGGCCCTGGCATCCCCCAGGATATGCAGGAGACCGTATTCCTGCCCATGGTCACTACCAAGGCAGAAGGCACCGGCCTTGGCTTGCCCATAGCACAGTCGCTAATCCAGCGTCACGGGGGGCTGGTGGAATACGACACCTGCAATGACAGCAGCTGCTTTATTGTTTATTTACCTGTGGAGGCTACAGATGCCAATGTCAAATGAGATCTGGATAGTGGATGATGACCAGTCCATTCGATGGGTGCTGGAAAAAGCACTGGAAAGGGCGGGTCACAAGGCCAGGCTGTTTGAATCTGCCGAAGACCTGCTGAACGCCCTGTCCCAAAATTATCCACGGGTCATCGTCACCGATATCCGCATGCCCGGCATGACCGGTATTGAGCTGCTGGCCATACTGCGGGAGCGCTATCCGAAAATCCCGACCGTCATCATGACCGCCTATTCCGACCTTGATAGCGCTGTTTCAGCATACGAGGGCGGGGCCTTTGAATATCTCCCAAAACCCTTTGATACGGACGAAGCGGTTGACATCATCGAACGCGCCAGCCAGCTGGTGGCATCTGACAGCACAGAATCTCCGGCAGACGTGCCCATGGACGAACTGCCGGAAATTATCGGTGAGGCACCGGCCATGCAGGAGGTGTTCAGGGCCATAGGCCGCCTGATGCGCTCCGACATCACCGTACTCGTAACCGGCGAATCCGGTACCGGTAAGGAGCTGGTAGCGAGGGCTTTGCACCGCCATAGCGTGCGCAAGGATAACCCATTTATTGCGTTGAACATGGCCGCCATACCGAAAGATCTGATGGAGGCGGAGCTGTTCGGTCATGAAAAAGGCGCTTTCACCGGCGCAAACGCCCAGCGCAAGGGACGTTTTGAGCAGGCCGACGGTGGCACATTATTCATGGATGAAATCGGCGACATGCCTGCGGAGTTACAGACCCGGCTGCTGAGGGTGCTGGCGGACGGTGAGTTCTACCGTATTGGCGGGCATACCCCGATCAAGGTGAATGTCCGTATTATCGCGGCGACACACCAGGACCTGATGCATCGCGTGGAAAACAGGCAATTCCGTGAAGACCTCTACCATCGTTTGAATGTCATCCGTATCAAGCTGCCTGCGCTGCGGGAGCGGGTGGAAGACATACCCCTTCTGGCCCGGCGGTTTCTGCTCAGGATTGCGACTGAGCTAGATGTAGAACCCAAGGTACTCACCCATGAAGCCGAACAACAGTTGATGAAGATGCCCTGGCCCGGCAATGTGCGTGAACTGGAAAACACCTGCCGTTGGCTGACGGTCATGTGCCATGGTCATGAAATCTATAAGCGCGATCTGCCGCCAGAATTACAGGGCGCTGGCGCGACTGAAACCACTGAACCCGGGTCTGGCAATGACTGGCGCGGCTCTCTTCAACACTGGCTGGACAACGCGTTCAATTCGGGTGACCTGGATGCGGTCAGGAAGGTAATAGAAAATACCGAACGGACGCTGATTCGCTCCGCGCTTGACTATACCCACGGGAAAAAGCACGAAGCGGCAAACCTGATAGGCTGGGGCAGGAACACCCTGACCCGGAAAATACAGTCTTACAAGATAGAAAAGTAATGTTTACCCGGCGGCGCCATGCCAGACCGGGTAACCCGTAGGCAATCTTAAGCCTTGGTATCGTGCACCAGGGAACGTGAAATCTCGGATACACGCATCGCCTTTTCCATGTAGGTGTGACGATAATCTTTCAGCAGCCCGTCAGTAGCTGTAAAGTATTCCTGCGGCGAAATCCCACCCTGATGTTCAAGTTCGATAAACTGCTTTTGCATTTCCAGCATTTCATTCACCAGTTTTTCACGTTCCGCCTCTAGCGCTGCGTTATCACTCATAATTTACTCCCGATAATATAGATACATATGTGTAGGCTTGCATGCCAGCACGGTATATATATGCTGGAGCCGTTTTAGACAAGTACCCCGTTTGGGCATTTATAATGAGCGACCGCCATATCGACCTTGTGATACATGAAATATAAAGACCTCAGGGAATTTCTTTCTGCACTGGAAAAACAAGGGCAGCTTAAAAAAATCACACAGCCTGTCGACCCCTTTCTGGAAATCACCGAAATCTGTGACCGCACCCTGAAAGCGGCTGGCCCTGCCCTGCTATTTGAGCAGCCCAAAGAAAGTAAAATTCCGCTACTGGCCAACCTGTTTGGCACAGCGGAGCGGGTTGCCATGGGCATGGGCGCAAGCTCTGTAGACGCCCTGCGGGAGATTGGCGAATTACTGGCTTTTCTGAAGGAGCCTGAACCACCGAAAGGCATCAGGGATGCCTGGAACAGCCTGCCTGTCTTCAGGAAGGTACTCGACATGGCCCCCAGGATGGTCGACAAGGCGCCCTGTCAGGAAGTCATATGGGAAGCAGACGAGGTCGACCTGTCCCGGTTTCCGATACAAACCTGCTGGCCGGAGGATGCCGGCCCCCTGATTACCTGGGGCTTGACCATCACCCGTGGCCCGCACCGCGAGCGGCAAAACATGGGTATTTATCGTCAACAGGTCATTGGCAAAAACAAGGTGATCATGCGATGGCTGGCGCATCGTGGTGGTGCCCTGGATTTTCGCGACTGGCAGGAGGCACATCCGGGTGAGCCCTTTCCTGTCGCCGTCGCCCTTGGGGCTGACCCGGCCACCACGCTCGCCGCAGTTACCCCTATTCCGGATACGCTTTCAGAACATGCCTTTGCCGGTCTTTTGCGCGGATCAAAAACCGAACTTACCCGGTGTATTGGCTCATCCCTTACGGTTCCGGCGAGGGCGGAAATTATTCTTGAAGGACATATTCACCCGGACGAAACCGCGCTGGAAGGCCCTTTTGGTGACCACACAGGATATTACAATGAAGTAGAGACCTTCCCGGTATTCACCATCGACCGCATTACCATGCGGCACAAGCCGATTTACCACAGTACCTATACCGGCAGACCGCCTGATGAACCAGCCATCCTGGGCGTTGCTCTGAACGAGGTGTTTGTGCCGATTCTGAAACGCCAGTTCCCGGAAATCACTGACTTTTACCTGCCCCCCGAGGGCTGCTCTTATCGCATGGCCACAGTCAGCATGAAGAAACAGTATGCCGGCCATGCAAAACGGGTGATGCTGGGGGTCTGGTCATTCCTGCGGCAGTTCATGTATACCAAATTCATCATCGTCACGGATGATGATGTGAATATCCGCGACTGGCAGGATGTCATCTGGGCGATGACCACGCGCATGGACCCGGCACGCGACACCACCATTATCGAGCATTCACCCATCGATTACCTCGACTTTGCCTCCCCGGTATCCGGCCTGGGTTCAAAGGTCGGTTTCGATGCGACCAACAAATGGCCTGGCGAAACCAGCCGGGAGTGGGGTCGACCCATCGCGATGACAGCAGAGGTCAAACAACGCATTGACCAGCTTTGGGATACGCTAGGTATCTGAATATTGTTTTTTGCCTGTTAATGACAGGCAGTCGCTGGTTTTGTCATAACGCCTCTGCTAGGCTTTCGACAAAATAACAGACGGGAGAGGGTTAACCTTATGCGAACCATTATGGTGATCAATGCCAAAGGCGGCTCGGGTAAAAGCACCATCGCCACTAATTTGGCCAGCTATTATGCGAGCGCCGGCAACAAGGTTGCACTGGTTGATTACGATCCCCAGGGATCCAGCATGGCCTGGTTAAACGCACGGCCCGGCAACAAAGCAAAAATTCAGGCTATTGACGGCACCCGGTCTACTGTCAACCCCGGGCGAGGAACCGGCTACATGATCATGGACGCACCCGCGTCCGTTCACGGTAGTGCGTTGAACAACATGGTGAGACACGCACATACATTTATCATCCCGGTGCTGCCTTCCCCCATCGACATGCGCGCAGCGGCTGACTATATCAAGGAGATTCGCGCAACCAGCATGATTTCCGCGAAGAAAGGCAAAATCGCACTGATCGCCAACCGGGGCAGGGACAACACCAAGATTTTCTGGCAACTGGATGAGTTCCTTGATCATTTGAAGGAACCCTATGTCGCCGCACTTTCTGACAGCATGCACTATGTGCGCGCCGCGGACAAAGGCCTGGGCATCTTCGAAATGGCGCCCGCGGCAACCGCCCTGCTGCGTGCAGAATGGCAACCGTTAATCGACTGGATAGATTCCAGAAAAAGCCAACCCTGATCTCAAGGCACTCGCTTCCCCAATCTTTCTGAAAAAGCGATAGACGCTTGTCGCGAGCTATTGCCTTTGGGTGCATTTACCCACATGTTAATTCCTGACAAAATTACTCGGATATTAATTGTTCAGCCCGAAATCAATGAAAGTTACCATTAAAAACAGAAACCAGGCCTTCGACTGCGATGAGGGTGAAAGCGTACTCGATGCTGCCTTGCGCCAGGGCATCACCATGCCCTATGGCTGTCGCAGCGGCCGCTGTGGCAACTGTATGGGAACACTGGTTAACGGCGAGATCGAATACCCCAATGGCCCGCCCCCCGCGCTGGAGGGCGATGATATTAGCGCGAACAAAGCGCTATTTTGCCAGGCCCGTGCCAAAACCGACCTCACCATCGACGTCAAAATTATTGATACGCCTGCGGGTATTGAACCGAAGAAGATGCCCGCCCGCGTCGCCAGCCGGGAAAAACTCGCTGACGATGTCATACACCTGAAACTCAAAATCCCGGCGGCTGACCGGCTGCAGTTTCTCGCCGGCCAGTATGTCGACTTTATCCTCAAGGACGGTCGTCGACGTGCATTTTCGCTAGCGAATCCGCCACACCACGATGAGTTCCTGGAATTTCAGATTCGCCACGTTCCCGGTGGGTATTTCACCTCCATTGTGTTTGATGAGCTGAAAGAGAAAGCCCTGATTCGCATTGAAGGGCCGCTCGGCACCTTCTACCTGCGCGAAGATAACGATGATCCGATCATCATGATGGCCGGGGGCACCGGCATGGCCCCGCTTCGGGGTATGCTGCTGCATATTTTTGATACCGGAATCAAAAGACCCGTGCACCTGTTCTGGGGTGCGCGTGCAAAAAAGGACATCTATCTGCAGGAAGAGATCGATCAGTGGCTCAAGGATCATCCACAGTTGACATTCACACCCGTGCTTTCGGACCCCGACCCGGCAGATAACTGGCAGGGGGAAACCGGCTGGGTACATGAGGCAGTGACACGCGCCTATCCAGACATGTCAGGCTACGAGGTCTACATGAGCGGTCCACCGCCAATGATCTTCGCCGCCAAGGATGCCTTCCATGAATGCGGTCTGCCTGAAAACAAGGTATTTTCCGATGCCTTCGATTTCGCTGATGACCCGGGAGTGCCTGCGGCTGTAAAAGAGGGCAAGGTGTAAAAATTCGTGCCACCAGTCATACCCCTACGACAATCCAGCAGTAACATACAGCAGGCAACACTAGCATGGTCAGAAAAGCTTTCGTGAACAGGGGCTTACTCATCATCTTATTGCTGCTTGGCATGCCTCAGCTGCATGCGCAGGAAAGAAGTTTCCAGCAGTGCATTGCTGACTGGCAGCAACAGGGGCGAGACCGCGGCCTGTCAGAAACCACCATTACCCGGGTACTGCCGAGGCTGAAGCACCTGCCTGAAATCATTGTCTACGACCGCAGGCAACCGGAGTTCACCCAGACCTTTGCCCAGTATTTACAGCAACGTCTGACACCAGCGCGCATTGATCGCGGAGCTTCACTGTTTGAATTGCACAAAGACTTTCTCGCTGGCGTGGAGCAGCAACACGGCGTACCTGGCCGTTTTCTGGTGGCCTTCTGGGGCATGGAAACGAATTTCGGCAGTTACCTCGGCAAAATGCCAACTCTGGACTCGCTCGCAACCCTCGCCTGCGACCCCCGCCGCAGTGAATATTTCACCGAAGAACTCTATCAGGCACTAATGCTCATGGAACGGGAATCGCTCTCCATGAGCCAGATGCACGGCTCATGGGCCGGGGCCATGGGTCATACGCAATTTATGCCATCTTCCTATCGGCGCTATGCAATCGACGGAGATGGCGACCACCGGATCGACCTGTGGCGCAGCAAGCAGGACGCCCTGTCCAGCGCCGGCAATTTTCTTAATCGGCTGGGATGGAACGCAAACCAGGGATGGGGTGCCGAGGTAATCTTACCCGAAACATTCCCCTACGCAGAAAGCGGCCTGCATAATCGCCAG
>JBFFRZ010000131.1:0-7790 GCA_041572715.1 Gammaproteobacteria bacterium | reverse complement strand
GACCAGCTGGTTCAGGCCATGGCTGTTTTTGATCCGGGTATGACCGGTGAGTTTAATCCGGATCAATCAGCAAGGGATCAGGTTGATCAAACCATCGCCGCGGCCTGGTCAACAGCCTAGTCATCATCCCCATCTCTTGTACGTAGTTGCTGGAGTTAGGCAGAAACAGTTGAAAATTTCAGGAGTTCAGTCTAGTTTATAAACGGTGTTCAAAAAATAAAGACGCTGAATAAATGGGGCGCAGAAACGATCACTCTCGTGAGGAAATCAGGCAGATGGCGCTTGATGCAGGTACACAACTGTTGCAGCAACACGGCGTTGCCGCAGTATCTGCCAGAAAGGTCGCATCCAGGATCAATTACACCGTAGGTACCCTGTACCTGGTTTTTGAAAACCTGGATGACCTGTTGTTGCAAATTAATTTGCGCACACTTGAACTGATGTATGATCGCCTGCACAACTGTGTGGATACCCGGCAGTCACCACTCAGCCAGCTCAGGAAGATGGCGCATGCCTACCTGGAGTTTGCCCGGGAAAACGAGAATCGGTGGCGCCTGGTTTATGAACACGAGTCCCATTTGAGGAATGAAACTCATGAGCAATACCTGCAGGTTTCCATGGCGATGCTGGCGCTGGTCGAACAGCAGCTTTCCAGGCATGCCTCATTCGAACCCGAGGACCTGCAAAAGCAGGCGAGGGCCTTGTGGGGCAGCGTGCATGGTATCTGTATGCTTTCGCTGAGTGGTAAGTTGCTCCAACAAGATGTACCGGTAGAAGAGATACTCGACCTTTTGATTAATCAGTTTATACACGGACTGAGTCACAATTCATGAAAACCGCCACTGCTTATACGATCCGTGCGATTTTCGGCTCCCTGCTGAGAATACTGTTTCGTGTCCACGTTGAGGGCATCGAGAATTATCACAAGGCAGGATCACGGGTGCTGATTATTGCCAATCATGTATCTTTTCTTGATGGCATCCTGCTCGCAGTTTTCCTGCCAAAGATTCCACTGTTTGTTATCAACACTTACATGGCAAGAAACTGGTGGATCAAACCGTTCCTGTGGCCGATACGCTATGTCACTATAGACCCGATCAATCCGCTGTATGTGAAAAGCCTGATCAGGACGCTTGAAGGCGATGAGGCAATCGTAATTTTTCCGGAAGGAAGGATCACGGTAACCGGATCATTGATGAAAGTTTACGAGGGGCCGGGTCTGGTGGCCGATAAAGCCGGCGCAAGCATCTTGCCGGTATATATTGACGGGCCGCAGTATTCGCGGTTCTCACGGCTTAAAGGTGTCATACGCCAGCGCTGGTTCCCCAAAATCAGAATGTGTATTCAACCGCCTAAAAAGATTGAGATCGATGCGGATATCAAGGGCGTTGAACGCCGAAAATATGTTGGCCAGATACTGTCCGACATGATGCGTGACATGGTGTTTGAAGGTCAGGATCATCAAAAGGTATTTTTGCAGGCCGTGAGTGAAGCGCGCGCCATTCATGGACGCAACCATTACATTATTGAAGACATCAACCGTAAGCCCATGACTTATCTGCAATTGGATCGGGCGGTTATTGCACTGTCGACTGCGCTCAGGCCAAAGATGAATGAGGGGAAAAATATCGGCTTGATGCTGCCGAACACGATCGGACTGGTGGCGACCTTCATGAGTTTGCACTGGCTGGGGAAAGTACCGGCGATGATCAATTATACGATGGGTGCCCGGGGCGTTCTTTCTGCCCTGCGTACCGCCGGCGTGCACCAGCTCATTACTTCCAGGAAGTTTATTGAAGTTGGCGGGCTGCAGGAAATTATTGATTACCTGCCGGATGAAACAGATGTCATCTATCTCGAAGACATCAAAGAGCATGTCGGCATAATGATAAAGCTCAAGGCCCTGTTGCTCGGCTGGTTTCCTTCCTTGTCCCTGAGTTTTAGTGATCTGAATACTGATCCCGAAAGTCCGGCTACGATCCTGTTCACTTCCGGTTCCGAGGGTGAGCCCAAGGGCGTCGTGCTTTCCCATGGCAATCTGCTGTCGAACCGTGACCAGTTGATCGCCGTGATTAATTTCGCATCGGATGATGTGATGCTCAATGCGTTGCCGTTGTTTCACTCTTTTGGTCTGCTGGCAGCATTGGTGTTGCCGCTTGCAACAGGGATCAGGGTGTTCCAGTACCCGTCTCCGCTGCACTACACGGTGATCCCGGAACTGGCCTACGATATCAGGGCGACCATCCTGTTTGGTACCAATACTTTCCTGGCCGGCTATGCACGTAAGGCACATCCTTATGACTTCAATGAAGCACGGCTGGTAATAGCCGGTGCCGAGAAACTGCAGGAAGAAACCCGGCAGATGTGGTTTAATAAATTTGGTATTCGCATTCTTGAAGGATATGGTGCAACCGAGACCAGTCCGGTGCTCTGCATCAATACTCCAATTTATCACCAGGCCGGGTCAGTTGGCCGGCTTTTGCCGGGTATTGATTACCATCTGGAGCCCGTTGAAGGCATTGATGAAGGTGGAAGATTACAGGTAAAAGGTCCCAACATCATGAAAGGCTACCTGATGCCGGACAGGCCTGAAGTATTGCAGCCACCTGAAACCGCTCAGGGCGATGGTTGGTATGACACGGGTGATATCGTTACCGTGGATGATATGCGCTTTGTCAGGATTCAGGGGCGGGCCAAAAGATTTGCCAAGATCGCAGGCGAAATGGTTTCGCTCACTACGGTAGAACTGCTGACAAAGAGCTGCTGGCCTGACCATGATCACGCGGTGATCGCCCGGCCCGACAGCAAGAAAGGAGAGAAGCTGCTCTTGTTTACGACCCACTCGGAGGCCGATTACAGGCACCTTCTGACTATCGCACGAGAGCAGGGCATTACCGAACTGGCGGTACCCAAAGACATTATTCCGGTTGATTCGATACCGTTACTCGGCACCGGCAAGATTGACTATAATGCGTTGGCCGATAATGAATAATCCACTAAAAACAATGGGGTAGAACCCGACAGCGTGCTATATGGGCATTTAACTCTCTATGTTGACCCACTAAGCCAAAAAAAATTGAATCCGTTTTGAACTTTCATGGTCGTGCTGCATCAAAACGGGTGCACAAACAAAATTATCCTAATTAGCTCGTGTACGAAAGTTATGACAACCAGGGTCCAGTGACCCTTATTATTAACGGAGAAGAAAATGTCGAAGAAAAGTTCTATGAAGCCACTTGCAGCCGCTATTGGCACTGCTGTTATCGCTTCTCTGGCAGCTATGCCAGTTGCCCAGGCTGATGCCAGCCCATTTGGAATGACTGACCTGGGTTCTGGTTACCAGGTGGCTCAACAAGGCAAATGTGGTGGTATGAAACCTTCCAGTGAAGGCAAGTGTGGTGGCGCCAAGCCAGCTGCTGCTGAAGGTAAATGTGGTGAAGGCAAGTGTGGTGGTGCCAAGCCAGCTGCTACTGAAGGTAAATGCGGTGAAGGCAAATGTGGCGGTGCCAAGCCAGCTGCCGAAGGCAAATGTGGCGGTGCCAAGCCAGCTGCTGCTGAAGGCAAGTGTGGTGAAGGCAAGTGCGGCGGTAAGAAGTAATCAGGATCAAGCTCGCCCTGTCAGAAGAAAACGATGAAGCATGACGTTCAGCGTGAGTATCCTGTACAGGGCGCAGGCCTGGGTTTTCGCCGGGATCTGATTGATGAATTATCAGCCGGTTTCCCGGAGCAGGTTTCCTTCATGGAGGTTGCTCCGGAAAACTGGATGCGCGTGGGCGGCAAGCAGGGCAGAATTTTTCGTGAATTCACCGAACGACACGATTTTGTCTGCCATGGTCTGTCGCTTTCCATCGGCTCTCCGGCGCCGCTGGATGAGTCCTTCGTAAAAGAACTGAAAGGCTTTCTGGATGAACACCAGATCAAGGCCTACACAGAGCACCTGAGCTACTGCTCCGATGATGGTCATTTATATGACCTGATGCCTATCCCCTTTACCGAAGAAGCCGTGCAATACGTTGCCGATCGGATTCGGCGGGTGCAGGATATTCTCGAGCGCCGCATCGGCATGGAAAATGTTTCCTACTATGCGGCACCGGGCCAGGAGATGTCCGAAATAGATTTTGTGAATGCAGTGATTGCAGAAGCAGACTGCGATTTACATATCGATATCAATAACATCTACGTGAATGCGATTAACCATAGTTATGATGCCGGGGAATTTCTCAGGGCATTGCCGGGACATCGCATCGTCTATGCACATATCGCCGGTCATTATGTTGAAGCGGAAGATCTGCGGGTTGATACCCATGGCGATGATGTCTGTGAGCCGGTCTGGGACCTGCTTAAAGTTGCCTATGAAGCATTCGGGGTCTTCCCGACATTACTGGAGCGCGATTTCAACATTCCGCCGTTGAATGAATTGCTGACAGAGGTGGATCGTATTATCGAATACCAGGGTGGCGCTGAAAATCAGCCCTTGACCGCAAAGGTATCCTGATGGCTACGCCATCGTTCAAAAAAACACAGTATGATTTTGCTGCGCATATCCGTGACCCCGAGCGTGTAGCCGGACCAGACACAATCGAGGACCGGCGGCTGGCGATTTATCGTGAACTTTTTTATAACAACGTCGAGGGCTTTGTTTCATCGTTGTTCCCGGTGTTACGTTCACTCTATTCCGATGATGCCTGGCACGTACTGGTCAGGGATTACTTTGCAAGGCACAAGGCAAAAACGCCACATTTCCCGGAAATGGCAGAGGAGTTTGTTGACTACCTGCAAAATGAATTCACGCCGGGGGAGTCTGACCCACCATTTATACTGGAACTCGCGCATTACGAATGGATGGAGACTGCGCTCATGCTGTCCAAAGACAGTATTGATGATGTTGCATTCAATCCAGCCGGTGACCTGATGGAGGATGGGGTTGTGATTTCCCCATTAGCCTGGTTACTTGCGTATGAATGGCCCGTTCAGAATATCAGTGCCGATGAGCAACCCCTGGAAAAGCCCGGTCAACCGACCTGGATTGTGATCTACCGGGACCGGCAGGATGAAGTGCATTTCATGCAGTTAAACCCGGTTACCGCAAGACTGGTGCAGTTGCTGGATGATGACGAGCATCATCTCAGCGGCAGACAGGCCCTCGAGCAGATTGTCCGGGAGCTGAATCATCCGCAGCCGGATGTGATTATTTCCGGCGGTATGGATACACTACGTCAATTAAGAAAAAAAGATATCGTGCTAGGGACTGCCGAATAGGCAAAAACACGGTAATTCAGGGTGAGACTTGCCCATCTGCTTCTATAATTGCAGGGTATGAACGCCGGCTACCGGGACATATCGGCCAGATTAACGTGGATAGCCGTAATAATTGATAACAACAAGCGCCAAAAGGGGTCGTAGTGAAGGGATCAGAGTTATTCGTCCGCTGTCTGGAGAATGAAGATGTTGAATATATTTTCGGCATCCCCGGTGAAGAAAACATCGCGGTCATGGATGTATTGCTGGACAGCCCCATTCAGTTTATTACCACACGTCATGAGCAGGGCGCTGCATTCATGGCCGACGTTCAGGGCCGCCTGACGGGTAAAGCCGGTGTATGCCTGTCCACGCTCGGACCGGGCGCCACCAACCTGATTACCGGTTTTGCCGATGCCAACATGGACCGTGCGCCCATCGTGGCGATTGCCGGACAAGGCGCGACCACGCGACTGCACAAGGAAAGTCACCAGATACTCGACCTGGTAAACATGTTTGAACCCATATCGAAGTATGCAACCCAGGTTCGTGAGCCCGAGGTCATTCCCGAGGTTATTCGCAAGGCGTTCAAGGTTGCGCAGGCGGAGAAACCGGGCGGCAGCTTTATCGATCTGCCGGAGAATATTGCCTCTATGGAGGTAGAAGACAAGTTTCCACTCAAGGTGCAAAGTGCGAGCGCGCCATTACCTCCGGAAGAGAAGTTACAGCAGGCAGCCGATCTAATTTCGCAAGCCAGGTTTCCGCTGGTCATGGCCGGTAACGGTGTTTTACGAGGCAAGGCCGACCAGGCGCTGGTTGAGTTTTCGGAGAAACTGAATCTGCCGGTCGCTACTACCTTCATGGCGAAAGGTTCAATCCCGTTTTCACATGACCACTGTCTTGGTGCCGTAGGGCTGGCAGCAACAGACTATGTCTCGTGCGGCTTTAACCAGGCGGACCTGGTAATCTGCGTTGGTTACGACATTGTTGAATATCATCCGCACCTGTGGAACAGGAACAAAAGCGCGAAAATACTGCATATTGATTTTTCACCGGCTGAAGTCGATGAATATTACATTGTTGAATGCGGGGTGATCGGGGACATCGCAAGGGCGCTCACCGCGATCGCGGGCCTGGCGTCACCCAAGAATGACTTTCCTGCAACCGGCTTGCGCCAGACCATTGTGCGCGAGAGCGAGGAGTATGCCAACGATACCGGTTTTCCGGTTAAGCCGCAGAAGATCATGTGGGATTTGCGCCAGTTGCTGAATCCCGAAGACATCGTCATCAGTGACGTTGGTGCACACAAGATGTGGATGGCGCGCATGTACCAGGAGGAATATCCCAACACCTGTATTATTTCCAATGGTTTTGCCTCCATGGGCATAGCCGTGCCCGGGGCCATTGCCGCCAAGCTGCATTATCCTGAAAGAACAGTAATCGCCGTGACCGGTGATGCCGGCTTCATGATGAATTCACAGGAGATTGAAACCGCGCTGCGGGTCGGCACGCCATTTATCATCCTGATCTGGACAGATTCCAAGTATGGATTGATTGAATGGCATCAGTTAAAGGAATTTGGCCGCAGCAGTTTCATTGATTTCAGAAACCCGGATTTTGTGAAATATGCCGAAAGCTTTGGCGCAAAAGGTTACCGGGTGGAATCGGCACAGGATTTAATGCCAACACTGAGACGGGCGATTGAAGATAACACGGTGGTGATCATTGACTGTGCCGTTGACTATAGCGAGAACATGAAACTGACTGAAAAGCTCGGTGGACTTGTCTGTCCGATTTAACGATCAGGAATATATTATGTCCGAAGATTACCCATTAATGATTGTTGGTAAAGAGACCTCCACAAAACACGTGGTGGTGTCTCCGTTTGATGGCAGTGATATCGGAAAGGTGGGTGTTGCAAATGCAGATGCGGTGGATCATGCATTGTCGGTTGCAGACGGTCTGTACCGGGACCGCACCAACTGGCTTACCGGTGCAGAGCGCATCAGGGTACTGGAAAAAGCAGCCGCCATCATGCAGGAGCGTTTTGAATACCTGGCGGTTGAGGCAGCCAGGGAAGGGGGCAAGCCGCTGGTGGATTCACGTGTTGAGGTTACCCGTGCCATTGATGGTGTGAAGAATTGTGCCGAGTTGCTGCGCAATGAACCCGGTCGTGAAATACCGATGGGGATCAACGCTGCATCCGAGCATCACCTGGCGTTTACCCGACGCGAACCCATCGGTGTTGTGGTGGCAGTCAGTGCATTCAATCACCCGTTGAACCTGATTGTGCACCAGGTAGGCCCCGCTATTGCCGCAGGTTGCCCGGTAATCGTCAAGCCTGCAGAAGATACGCCGTTATCGTGCATGCGCTTTGTTTCCATCTTGCGCGAAGCGGGGTTACCGGAAGCGTGGTGCCAGGCCTGTGTAACAGAAGATCATACCGTCGCTGAAAAGCTGGTTACCGATCAACGGGTTGGTTTTTTCAGTTTTATCGGCAGTGCCAGGGTCGGCTGGATGTTACGCTCGAAGCTCGCGCCAGGAACCCGTTG
>JBFFRZ010000130.1:0-7802 GCA_041572715.1 Gammaproteobacteria bacterium | reverse complement strand
TCAATAATTTTAGAGACGACACCGGCACCGACGGTACGGCCACCTTCACGAATCGCAAAACGCAGGCCTTCTTCCATCGCAATCGGCGCTATCAGCTCAACACTCATCTGAATGTTGTCACCCGGCATCACCATCTCTACGCCTTCCGGCAAATCACACGCACCCGTCACATCCGTCGTACGGAAGTAAAACTGCGGACGATAACCGTTAAAGAATGGCGTATGACGACCACCTTCGTCCTTGCTCAGAATGTATACCTCGGCCTCGAACTTCGTGTGCGGCGTGATCGAACCCGGCTTCGCCAGTACCTGGCCTCGCTCAACCTCTTCACGCTTGGTGCCACGCAGCAAGATACCCACGTTATCACCCGCTTCACCACGATCCAGCAGCTTGCGGAACATCTCAACACCCGTACAGGTCGTGGTCGTCGTGTCCTTGATACCCACAATCTGGATTTCGTCGCCGACGTTGATGGCGCCTCGCTCAATACGACCCGTTACCACGGTGCCGCGACCCGAGATCGAAAATACGTCCTCGATTGGCATCAGGAAGGCCTGATCCACGTCACGCTCCGGCTCAGGGATATAGCTGTCCAGCGCCTCAACCAGCTTGTCGATCGACTGCGTGCCGATTTCAGAGGTATCGCCTTCCAGCGCCTTCAGCGCAGAACCCACGATAATTGGCGTGTCATCGCCCGGGAAGTCATAGCTGTCCAGCAGCTCGCGGATTTCCATTTCAACCAGCTCGATCAGTTCGGCGTCATCGACCTGGTCTGCCTTGTTCATGTAGACCACGATGTACGGCACACCTACCTGACGTGACAGCAGGATGTGCTCACGCGTTTGTGGCATGGGGCCATCTGCCGCCGAGACCACCAGGATCGCGCCGTCCATCTGCGCCGCACCCGTGATCATGTTCTTTACATAGTCTGCGTGTCCGGGGCAGTCCACGTGCGCATAGTGACGTGAATCTGACTCGTACTCCACGTGGGCCGTGGCGATGGTAATACCGCGCTCACGTTCTTCCGGCGCGTTATCAATCTGGTCATACGCCTTCGCCGCGCCGCCAAACTTGCTCGCCTGGTGCGTCGTGATCGCCGCCGTCAGCGTCGTCTTGCCGTGATCCACGTGACCAATCGTACCCACGTTTACGTGGGGCTTCGTACGTTCAAATTTTTCTTTAGACACCGCTTTATCCTCAATTCAAGTCAGTATGTAAAATCAACTCGCCTTCCTGATTACCTGGTCGGCAACAGTATTAGGCGCTTCCGCATATCTGGAAAATTCCATCGTATAAGTAGCACGCCCCTGAGTGGCCGAACGCAAGTCAGTGGCATAGCCAAACATCTCGGCCAGTGGTACTTCAGCACGAATAATCGTACCCATTGGCGCATCTTCGGTACCGTGCAGGACACCGCGACGGCGATTCAGATCACCGTTGACTGCACCCATGTACTCGTCCGGAGTAACAATCTCTACATTCATTACCGGCTCGAGCAGTACAGGGTTGGCTTTCAACACACCATCCCTGAATGCCATTGAGGCGGCGATCTTGAATGCCATCTCATTGGAATCAACATCGTGATAGGAGCCGTCATACAAGGCGGCCTTCACATCGACAACCGGGTAGCCCGCAAGCACACCATTTTGCATCTGCTCCTGCACACCCTTGTCAACCGAAGCAATATATTCGCGGGGAACTACACCACCGACAACTTCGTCGGAGAATTCATAACCCTCGCCTTCACCCAGCGGCTCCAGGCGAAGGAACACATGACCATACTGGCCACGGCCACCGGTCTGACGTACAAACTTGCCTTCCTGCTCAACGGTTTTACGAATGGTTTCACGATAGGCAACCTGCGGTTTGCCGATGTTGGCTTCAACATCGAACTCGCGCTTCATGCGATCAATAATGATCTCGAGGTGCAGTTCACCCATGCCCGAAATAATCGTCTGGCCGGATTCCTCGTCTGTCTGTACGCGGAAAGAAGGATCTTCCTGGGCAAGCTTGGACAGCGCCACACCCATCTTTTCCTGGTCAGCCTTGGTCCTTGGCTCGACCGCCTGCGAAATAACCGGCTCAGGGAAGACCATACGCTCCAGCACGATCACAGCGTCCTTGTCACAAAGTGTGTCACCGGTCGTGACATCTTTCAGACCAACCGCTGCTGCTATATCACCCGCCAGAACTTCCTTGATCTCTTCACGCGAATTGGCGTGCATCTGCAGGATTCGGCCAATACGCTCTTTCTTGCCTTTGACCGGGTTGTATACGGAGTCACCGGAATTCAATTTACCGGAATACACACGGAAGAAAGTCAGTGTGCCGACATAGGGGTCGGTTGCGACCTTGAAAGCCAGCGCTGCAAAAGGCTCGCTGTCATCAGGGTGGCGCTCGGCCAAGGTTTCGTCCGCGTCATCCAGGTGTCCTTTAATGGCAGGGACATCAACCGGCGAGGGCATATAGTCAACAACCCCATCCAGCAGGGCCTGAACGCCCTTGTTCTTGAACGCGGAACCACAAAACATTGGCGTGATTTCAGCTTTAAGTGTGCGCGCACGGATGCCGGCCTTGATTTCTTCATTGCTCAGTTCACCCGTATCGAGGTACTTCTCCATGAGCTCATCGTTGGACTCGGCCGCCGCCTCAATCATATGCTCGCGATACATTTGCGCATCCTCAAGCATCTCGGCGGGAATATCCTCTTCATGGAAGGCCATGCCCATGTTCTCTTCTTCCCAGAAAACAGCCTTCATCTTGATCAGGTCAATGACACCCTTGAAATTCTCTTCAGCACCAATTGCCAGTTGCATTGGCACAGGGTTGCCACCCAGACGGGTTTTGATCTGGTCAACAACACGTAAAAAGTTGGCGCCGGCACGGTCCATCTTGTTGACAAAGCCCATGCGTGGCACGCCATAACGATCTGCCTGGCGCCACACGGTTTCGGACTGCGGCTCTACGCCACCTACCGCACAAAAAACGGCTACTGCGCCATCGAGCACACGCAATGAGCGCTCGACCTCAATGGTAAAATCAACGTGTCCGGGCGTATCAATGATGTTGATGCGATGTTGCTCGAACTGCTGCTCCATACCACGCCAGAAACAGGTCGTTGCAGCAGAAGTAATGGTAATACCACGCTCCTGTTCCTGCTCCATCCAGTCCATGGTAGCGGCGCCATCGTGTACCTCACCAATCTTGTGCGAAACACCTGTGTAGTACAGGATACGCTCGGTCGTCGTCGTCTTGCCGGCGTCAATATGCGCCATAATGCCAAGATTACGATAACGGTTGATTGGAGTTAAACGGGCCACTGGAGTCTCTGCGTATCTGTCCGATTACCAGCGATAGTGTGCGAAAGCCTTGTTGGCTTCTGCCATGCGGTGCATGTCTTCACGCTTACGAACTGCAGTGCCGCGATTTTCGGAGGCATCCTGAATCTCGCCAGCCAGGCGCAATACCATCGACTTCTCGCTGCGCTTGCGCGCTGCATCGGTCAACCAGCGCATTGCCAGGGCCATCTGGCGGACTGCACGAACTTCAACGGGTACCTGGTAGGTTGCACCACCAACGCGGCGTGACTTGACCTCAACCAACGGACGGACATTCTCCAGGGCCTGCTCGAGCACTTCCATGGCTTCCTTTTCCTTGTTGCGTTGACCCAATTCGTTGATCGCACCATACATAATCTTTTCGGCGACCGATTTTTTGCCGTCCAGCATGATGATGTTGATGAACTTTGCAAGACGATCACTTCCGTATTTAGGATCCGGAAGGATGACTCGCTTTGGTGCCTGGCCTTTTCTAGACATTCCGTAAATACCCTATTGTTAAAAAACTCATAACGTTTCAAAAAAAATCAGGTGTCAGCGGTAATCCGCTAACACCTGATTGTTAATTCTGTAAATAACGGGGCTTTGAGCCGTTATTTTTTCGGGCGCTTGGCGCCGTACTTCGAGCGTCCCTGACGTCGTGATTCGACCGCTGAAGTATCAAGGCTTCCGCGAACCGTGTGATAACGCACACCTGGCAGGTCCTTAACACGACCGCCACGAATCAGTACTACCGAGTGCTCCTGCAAATTGTGACCCTCACCACCGATGTAGGAAGTCACTTCCATGCCATTCGTCAAGCGAACACGTGCCACCTTACGCAGAGCCGAATTCGGCTTTTTTGGCGTTGTGGTGTAAACACGAGTACAAACTCCGCGACGTTGTGGACAAGCATCCAGCGCAGGCACATTGCTTTTTGCCTGCTTACGTACACGAGGTTTACGCACTAACTGATTGATTGTTGACATAAAATTACTGCTCCAGGAGCCTCAAACAAAGACAGGCCGACAACACTCGGCCCGTCAGGGAGGCGGAATTCTACGTAGGTGACATAGGGCTGTCAAGGCTAAAAGACCGAAGTAATTCAATAATCTAGCCCGCAGATTACCGAATCAATCTTCGGTCTGAGAAAGTCGATTTTCCACGACTTTTGCCGGGGAAGAAATTCCCCGGCAAAATCCGGCGTCAAGATGCGTCCGTTGCCGTTTCTTCGTCAGTTTCGATGGATTCGACCTCGGCCATCATGGCAGCAGCTGATTCCGCTTCTTTTCTGGCCAATTCAGCTTCACGACGTTCACGACGCTCCTTGTGGAACGCCATGCCTGTTCCAGCAGGGATGAGTCGGCCCACAATGACGTTTTCCTTCAGGCCACGTAACGGGTCTTTCATGCCGCGGACCGATGCCTCGGTCAGCACCCGGGTGGTTTCCTGGAACGAAGCCGCGGAAATAAATGACTCGGTCGCCAGCGAGGCCTTGGTGATACCCAGCAGGATGCGCTCGTAGGTCGCAGGCTGCTTGCCTTCTTCCAGTGCATCGTTGGCATCCAGTACAGACGCATATTCAACCTGCTCGCCACGCAGGAATGTAGTATCACCGCCATCGATGATCTCAACCTTGCGCAGCATCTGGCGGGTAATGACCTCGATGTGCTTGTCATTGATGCCCACACCCTGCAGGCGGTAAACATCCTGGATTTCCTTCACCAGGTAGGCTGCGAGTTCTGAAACACCTTTCAGCTTGAGGATATCGTGCGGGCTGGGTTCGCCCTCGACCACAACCTCACCCCTCTCGATATGTTCACCCTCGAACACGGAGACGTGACGCCATTTAGGAATCAGCTCCTCGGTGGTTTCGCCATTGGCATCGGTAATCACGAGACGCTGCTTACCCTTGGTTTCCTTGCCAAAACCGACGGTACCACTGGCCGCGGCCAGAACTGCCGGTTCTTTCGGCTTACGCGCCTCGAACAGGTCTGCAACCCGCGGCAGACCACCGGTAATATCACGTGTCTTGGAAGATTCCTGCGGGATACGCGCGATAACGTCACCCACACTAACGTTGGCCCCATCCTGCAGATTGATAATCGCGCCCGCCGGCAGCGAGTATTGCGCCGGAATCTCGGTACCAGCAATATTGACGTCATTACCTTTATCGTCAACCAGCTTCACCATCGGGCGCATGTCCTTGCCAACTGAACCCCTTTGCATTGGATCGGTGACTACCCGGCTGGAAAGCCCGGTCACGGCATCTGTCTCACTTTGTACCGTAACACCATCCACAAAGTCGGAGAACTGCAGGATACCGGCCACTTCGGTCACAACCGGGTGGGTATGCGGATCCCAGGTCGCCAGTACCTGACCGGCTTCACACTTGTCACCATCGACACTGGTAAGCACCGCACCATAAGGTACCTTGTAGCGCTCACGCTCACGGCCATGGTCGTCCATAACAGCCAGTTCACCGGAGCGGGAGACCGCAACAGAGTTACCTGTCTTCTCCTGTTTTACCAGCTTGATGTTATGCAAACGGACTGAACCAGATGATTTGACTTCGATACTGTTAACGGACGCAGCACGTGAAGCGGCACCACCAATGTGGAAGGTGCGCATGGTCAACTGGGTTCCGGGCTCACCGATGGACTGTGCGGCAATTACACCAACAGCCTCACCGTTGTTCACCAGGTGGCCGCGCGCCAGGTCACGACCATAACACTTGGCACATACACCATACCGGGTTTCACACCTGATTGGAGAGCGTACCAGTACTTCATCCACAGTATTTTCTTCCAGTCGGTCCACCCACTGCTCATCCAGCAGGGTTCCGGCGGGCGTCAGTACCTCATCGGTGCCGGGCTTCAGAACATCCTGCGCAACGACACGGCCAAGTACGCGATCGCGCAACGGCTCGACCACGTCACCACCTTCAATGATTGGTGTCATCATCAGGCCTTCCTCGGTACCACAGTCATCGGCAACGACGACCATGTCCTGCGCAACATCCACCAGGCGACGAGTCAGGTAACCGGAGTTCGCTGTTTTCAGCGCGGTATCCGCCAGACCCTTACGGGCACCGTGGGTAGAAATGAAGTACTGCAGCACGTCCAGGCCTTCACGGAAGTTTGCAGTAATCGGCGTTTCGATGATCGAACCGTCCGGCTTGGCCATCAGGCCACGCATGCCGGCAAGCTGTCGAATCTGGGCAGCGGAACCCCGCGCACCGGAGTCAGCCATGATATATATAGAATTAAACGAATCCTGTTCAACCTTGTTGCCTTCAGCATCAATAACCTGTTCCTTACTAATGCCCTGCATCATGGCCTTGGCCACCTGGTCTGAAGTGTGAGACCAGATATCGACAACCTTGTTGTAACGTTCGCCGTTGGTTACCAGGCCGTTGGCATACTGATCCTGGATATCCATAACTTCTTTTTCCGCGGCTTTAAGAATCTTCGCCTTTTCATCCGGGATCGTCATGTCTCCGATACCGATCGTGACACCGGCGCGAGTCGCATAGTGGTAACCGGTATACATCAACTTGTCAGCGAAAATAACCGTGTCTTTAAGGCCAAGACGGCGATAGCACTGGTTGATCAGGCTGCTGATGGCCTTCTTGGTGAGCGTCTGGTTAAACAGTTCGAAGGGCAAGCCGGTAGGCTGTATCTCGGTCAATAGCGCACGTCCCACGGTCGTATCCACAATATGGGTTTTGTGCTCGATTTCACCTTCGGCACTGGCTTCAGAATCCTGAATCCGCACCTTGATACGGGCTTGCAGATCAACCACGCGGTTTTCATAGGCACGATGCACTTCTTCCATATTGGCAAATACCATGCCTTCGCCCTTGCCATTGATCTTTTCACGCGTCATGAAATACAGGCCCAGTACCACGTCCTGTGAGGGCACGATAATCGGTTCGCCGTTTGCGGGTGACAGAATATTGTTGGACGACATCATCAATGCGCGGGCTTCCAGTTGGGCCTCGATCGATAATGGCACATGCACGGCCATCTGATCGCCATCAAAGTCCGCGTTGAACGCGGTACATACCAGCGGGTGCAACTGAATTGCCTTGCCTTCAATCAGTACCGGTTCAAATGCCTGGATGCCCAGCCTGTGCAGCGTTGGGGCGCGGTTCAGCATGATCGGGTGCTCGCGGATAACTTCTGCAAGAATATCCCAGACTTCAGCACCTTCCTTCTCTACCAGTTTTTTCGCTGCTTTAATGGTCGTCGCAAGACCGCGACGCTGCAGCTTGGAGAAGATGAATGGTTTGAACAGTTCCAGCGCCATCTTCTTGGGTAATCCGCATTGATGCAATTTCAGCGTCGGGCCGACCACGATTACGGAACGGCCGGAGTAGTCAACGCGCTTACCCAGCAGGTTCTGGCGGAAACGACCGCCCTTGCCTTTAATCATGTCAGCCAGTGATTTCAGCGGACGCTTGTTGGTGCCGGTAATGGCACG
>JBFFRZ010000129.1:0-7810 GCA_041572715.1 Gammaproteobacteria bacterium | reverse complement strand
GGCCACGGGCTATTGCCCCATTCGAGATTGCCCTGACCCCAGTCAACATGCATAAATCCGTGCGTCTCAGGGAGGCAACCGACCAGCTTTACCAGCAACTGACGGATGCCGGCTTTGATGTGCTGTATGACGACCGAAAAGCGCGTCCTGGCGTAATCTTCGCGGATATGGAACTGATTGGCATCCCTCATCGAGTCGTCATCAGTGACCGCTCGCTAGACAACCAGACACTGGAATACAAAGGCCGTACAGACAAGGAAAGCACCGACGTTGCCACTAATGATCTGATCGATTTTCTACGAGACAAGCTCAAGCATCATTCCTGAGGCATGAAGCTACGAACACAAATACTGGTATCCCTTTTCCTGTTTGCATTTGTACCGCTGTTCGCGGCCTTCGTCATCAACCTGCCCCTGGTACTGGACCGTTTCGAACATTTCTACCACCAGGCACACATGCAGAATCTCCGGGCAGATTTTCGCGACCTGGATCAGCACCTGGCAAGTCGTCATGAACTTGTCAGCCTGCTGGCCAAGCTGCCTGAACCCGGCAGCCTGCTACCGCAACCTTTTATCGAGGTAACACCGGATCAGAAAACCGCTCCCCCCGAACAAACCACTAAAGACTACCAGTCCCTGCCGGTCCGTCAGTACGTGTCCTGGATCAACCGCATCATGGCAGAGCAAAGGGACGTGGTATTGCTGTCTTTTGTTGATAAAAACAACCAGCTGACGCATTCATTCCTGCGTAATCGTCAGACTGGTGACTGGGAATATGTGGAACAGCCCCCTGTCACGATAACACCGGCACCCCGTAATCCGGCGCAACCAGGTATACGATCCAATGTGAGTATCAGCCCGATCATCATCCGCAAGGAATTCCTGCAGCGTGATCCTCGCCTGTTCATGACGCTGAATCTCAGTAGCCCTATCTATCTTGCTGAAAAAACCGCAACTGCTGGCCAGATTATCATCACTGTGAACGTAATGGACTTCGCACGTTATTACCAAAACACGATCTGGGTTCAGTCGGATGGCCAGTACCTGTTCAGCACCGACAGTCAGGATGCAAAGACTTCAGCCTTTAATGACTTTCCAGGCCTTGATGAACTTTTTGCGAAAGACCGTCTGGCCTTGTGGGAAGGGAAAAGTGGTCAACATGCGATATGGGTACCAATGCTAAGGACCGCAACCGGTGACCCACTATGGGTAGGCCGGCGGGTCGATTCGTCTCCCATATCGAATATCCAGTTTGCCATCAGCTGGCGCGTTATCGCGATCATGCTGGTACTGGTCGGTATCATCTATTACCTCGCGAGCAGGTTTGCGCACAAGGCAGAGCGGTTCGACCATGAACTCATTGACGGCATCTCGCGGATGCTGGAAGAAAATGAGGCGATTAACCTGAAGTGGGACGGACCCATAGAAATACAGGAACTGGGTGAAAAACTCTCACGACTGTCTGAAGTACATGCAACAAATACCGAGCGTGCCCTGAGCCATGCACATGAACTCGAAGCATCAAACCGCTATAAATCTGAATTTCTCGCCAACGTCAGCCATGAACTGAGAACGCCACTTAACTCGATTCTGCTGTTATCAAAGCTGATCAAGGAAGACCCTGTCTGTTCCCCGGAGCAGATGGAAAAAGCCGCCGTCATCAATGCCGCTGGCAAGGACCTGAAATCACTGATCGACAATATTCTCGACCTGTCACGTATTGAAGCTGGGAAAACAACTTTCAGCCTGCATCACACCGATGTAAGGGAATTACTCGAAGAACTGATTTTCATTATGAAACCCCAGTTTGAAGCCAAAAAACTTCAACTGGCCCTGACTATTGAAGATGACCTGCCGGAATCCATTTTCACCGACGCAGAAAAAACCCGGCAGATATTAAAAAATTTCCTGTCCAATGCACTTAAATTCACCGACAGCGGCACCATAACCATGGCCGCCGGCCCTGAAGCGGATGACGGTATTTTTATCAGTGTGAAGGACAATGGGATTGGCATTGACCCGGAAAAACAATCGCATATCTTCGGCGCATTTCAGCAGGCAGATGGTTCAATCAGCCGTCGTCATGGCGGTACCGGCCTCGGTCTGACGATCAGTCAGCAGCTAGCGCACATGATGGGTGGCGCAATTACGCTGGAGAGTGCGCCAGGCGAAGGTGCCTGTTTTACGTTACATATGCCGGTATCATTTGACACCAGCAGAATCGATGAAGAACTGATCGATATCCATTCAACAGAGACAGTCGTTGAAGAAAGCAAGACCTCTGCCGAGCCACTGGCGCAACCCAAAATCCTGTCAAATGAAAACAACCGCCATATTCTCGTTGTCGATGACGACATCAATACACTGCTTTCAATCACCCCGCTGCTGGAACGCTGGGGCTACCGGGTCAGCGGTGCCGGTGATGGCGAGGAAGCACTGGAAACACTGGAAAGCGAGCCTGATATTGCATTGATACTCATGGACATCGCGATGCCGGTAAAGGACGGGTATACTACAATTCAGCAGATAAGGAATATGCCTGGTATTTCAGAGATTCCGGTAATCACCATGAGCTGCGATGACACCAACAGGGAGCACGCTGTCGAAGGTGCGAAAGATCATATTCATAAGCCAATTGATCCAGATATCCTGCAGCAAACCATAGAAAGATACATAGCCTGATATGAGCGTAGACGCACCACAGACTGAAACCGGCAGAATAAAATTCAGGATATTGATTGTTGATGATAACGAAAACAATCTGTTCACCCTGAGAACGCTAATCAGGAAACACCTGGAAGTTGAAGTACTGGAAGCGTCTTCCGGCCAGCAGGCCATCGACATTGCACTGAACTCACCTGATATTGACCTTATTATTCTGGACATCCAAATGCCTGAAATGGACGGCTTCCAGGCTGCATCCATGTTGAAAATCAGAAAGCGCACGAAAAATATACCGATCATTTTTCTTACCGCGGCGTTCAAGTCCGAGGAGTTTCAGGATAAAGGTTATGCGGTTGGCGCTGCAGACTACCTGCTCAAACCAATCGACGATAACCAGCTGATACACAAGATCAGCACCTATCTGCGACTGATCGAAAAAGAACGCAACCTCAATATCATACTTGAGCAGCAGGTAGCCGAACGCACCGCCGAACTGGAACAGGCCAGGCAGTATCTGCAGAACATCATCAATCACATGGGCGAAGCCCTGCTGGTACTGAGCCCGCAGGGTAAAATCAAATCATCCAACCCGGCTGCACAGAAAATGCTGGGTTACAAGGAAGAGGAACTCCTCAATCTGTCAATCAGCGATATCTTCGAAGAAGAAGCAGATGAGGCTGCGGGCGCATTCATGGGCACCTGGCTGGAAGCATTGATTCGTACCGGTGCCATGAGCCAGATTGACGCACGTTTCATCCACAGCAACGGCAAGCAGATCCCTATCCGTTTCAGCCGCAGCGCCATCATGGATGACAATGAGAAAATTACCGATATACTTTGCATAGCCAAGGACATGACAGGCTTCACCCGTATTCAACAGGATGACGACGACGATTAGCTTATGACCGAAGAACTACATGTACCCAGCCCGGAAGACAGCGAACTCACGGCCAATGCCCTGAAAGCCATGGCACACCCTTTGCGGTGGCGAATTCTTTGTGTGCTGGGTGACAGCGAAATGCCGGTCAACGACCTGGTCGAAAAGATCGGCACCTCTCAAAGCAACATCTCACAACACCTGGAACTACTGAAGAGAAAACACATCCTGGTATCAAGGCGGGAAGCCAACCGCGTTTTTTACCGCATCAAGAATGCACAGTTATTACTGCTCATTGGCAGTATGAGCGAGGTGCTGTGCAAGACCAACCTCGAGTAATAACATCCAGGGTTAACGATTAACCGAGACTAACGACCCGTAAAACCTCTTCAGCCGTGGTCTTGCCCGCGGCCACTTTCGATGCCCCGCTAACCTTGAGCGGAATCATGCCCTCCCTGATTGCAGTCTCGAACAGCTGCCTCTGTTCTATATCTGCGTGAATCATGTCCTTAAGGGTACTGGTCGTGCGCATCATTTCATAGATACCGATTCTGCCAAGGTAACCGGTATTTCGACATTCAAGACAACCGACCGGATGATTTACATGCCCCGGCTTTTTTGCCTTGACTGGGCTTGTCAACTGTTTCCAGATGGCGTCACTGATTTCCCCTTTTTCCATGCAGTGCGGGCACAATGTTCTGAGCAGACGCTGCGCAACGATACCGAGCAGAGTAGAACGTAATAAATAATCTGCTACGCCAATTTCCATCAAACGCGTGATCGTCGCAACCGAACTGTTGGTATGTAACGTACTGAGTACAAGATGGCCGGTCAAGGATGACTGGATCGCCATTTCTGCAGTTTCCAGGTCGCGAATCTCACCGATCATAATGACGTCCGGGTCCTGGCGTAACAAAGCCCGTACACCATCGGAAAAATTGAGGTCCAGCGCTGCATTAACCTGCATCTGGTTGAACTGGGGTTCAATGAGTTCAATCGGGTCTTCGATCGTGCAGACATTGAGCTCCGGTTTCGCGATATGTTTCAGTGTTGAATAAAGCGTAGTGGTCTTTCCCGAGCCCGTAGGCCCGGTAACCAGGATCAACCCGTTCGGCTCGGAAATCATGTCTTCCCACATGTCTAGATGGGAATCCGAGAAGCCGAGTTGCCCAAACCCCCTGACCAGTACATCGGGATCAAAAATCCGCATGACCATTTTTTCACCAAACGCGGTGGGTAGCGTAGACAGTCGCAGCTCTACTTCCCTGCCTTTCGGCGTTTTCGTTTTCACTCGACCATCGAGCGGACGACGACGTTCGATAATGTCCATGCCGCCTATGCCCTTGATACGGCTGATCATGGCAGTCATGATGCTCGTCGGTACTTCATACACCATATGCAACATGCCATCGATGCGGAAACGTACATAGCTCATGTCGCGCCGGGGCTCCAGGTGAATATCACTGGCCCTTTGTTCAAACGCAAACTGCAGCAACCAGTCCACGATATGCACGATGTGCTGATCATTCGCATCCAGCTTGCCGGACTCGCCCAGCTGAACCAGCTGCTCAAGATTATTGACTCCGGGTACCTTCATACCCGGCTCATGCCCGGCCTTGTTGACTGATTTGGCCAGGGAATAAAATTCCAGTGAGTATTTTTCGATGTTGGATGGCGTACTGAGCACCACATCGATGTCCTTCTTGATGATGGAGCCCAGATCATCGCGCCACTTCTGTTGCAGTGGCTGGGAAGTGGCAAAAACGACCTTGTTGCCATTGACGCTCACCGGCAGGATTTCTCGCGGTGAAATATATTTGAAGGACGCCAGCGCCGTGGTTGCCTGAACATCTGTTTTCAGCGGGTCTATGCGCAGATATTCCACTCCCAGCTTGTCTGCCAGCCACATGGTTATAGCCTCTTCATTGAGCAGACTGCCATCTGTTGCTGCCTGCCACGCCTGTTCTGCAATCAGGCTGATCGGGTGGGCATGTTCCAGATCCTTGGGACGGATACTTCGGTTAAGCGATTCATGCTGCTCACGGCTAATGAGTCCATCTGATTCCATGGCGGCCAGTAAGTCTGGCAAGGCAAGCTTTCGGTCATTTTTTTTATCTAGCGTTAAACCGAACATGGCTGCATGGTTACCGGGTTACAGTGAACGAATCGGTGTCAAGAGGGCTTTCATCCTCGCATTGTACGCTGACTACATCCGAATAGGCAGGGCCCTGCCAGAACCAGTCTATCATCTGCTCGACTGCTTGTGCTTCCCCTTGTATGAGCGACTCTACACGACCATCGGGCAGGTTACGCACCCAGCCGTGAATCCCCAGCTTGATTGCCTGGTCATAGGTCGAGGCCCGATAAAATACACCCTGTACGCGCCCGTCAATTACACAACGCTTACAGATCAGGGCCATGTCACCTTGACCGGGTGGCCAGCATAATCCCTGACGTCTGACTGGTCCTTTATCCCTATGGTCATAGTAATTTGCTGATCCCGTAAATTGTAATCTGTCGCCACAATTTCACCTGCAACCGACTTGCCGGCATAGGTCACACTGACCTGCTTGCCGGTTTTCACATCAACATGTCTTTCGGGCGACAGGGCCGCAAGCACAACCACATTGTCGCGTGCCACCTCGATCAGCGGCACGGCACTGAGCTCATTCACTACTGCCTGCCCGCGTACTACATGGCTATTGATCACAACCAGATCAAACGGCGCCTTGAGTACACTGTATTCAAGATCAAGGCTGGCTTGCATTTCGTCCGCCCTGGCTTCCTCCAGCGCCGCATCCTTCTGCGCAAAGTCTATCTTTGCCTGCTGCAACTCAACTTCAGACAACACGGTACGGTCAAACAATTCTTCTGCTCGCTCCAGTTCCCGCTTTGCTTCGTCTCTACCCGGCCGCTGCCGCGATACCCTGGCGGTAGCTGCGCGCAGCCTGGCTTTGGCATAGCGTTCATCCAGCCTTAGCAGGACTTCCCCCTGCTTCACTTTTTGACCTTTCTCCACCATGACCTCGGCGACCACCCCTGATACAGGCAGGGACAGGCTGGTACGCCCTTCCCGGTAAATCACGCCCCAGGCCTCACCGGCATATGCTTCGCACAAGCCTGCAGAAAACAGGAAGAACAATAACCACGCTACCCGGTTACCGGACGAATTACTCATACTCCACCTCCTTCAGGTGCAGGATCTTTGGTCGTAAACGCATCCCAGTCCATGACAGGTTCGCCTGCCAGCAGGTTGAGCTGCGCAAGCAACAGTGCCATTTCAAATCTTTGTTGCGCATCCCGAACATGCGCCTCGGAAATCTGAATCATTGCATCTCCGAGATCGGTCTTGACTTCAAGATCATAAAGGGCACGAGACCGGTCCATGTAAAGTTCACGGTAATCATTAAAAGCAACACTTGCATCCCGGCTCGCCTTGAGCACCCTGAATTGCTCTGCAATCTGGCGAACCTCGGCTCGCAACTGCAGTTCATACTGCTGACGCTGGTACATCAGCAGGTTCAGATCAAGATGGGCTTTTTTTACCGCGGCATCTGTTGTTCCCCCGTCATACAACGGCACAGACATTTCCATGCCAACACGCCATTCATCATCTGAAGCAGTAGTCCTGGTCTGCTCTGCCCTTTCAAGCATCGCGGTTACTTTTGGCTTGCCACTGGAACGCGCCGCCTCAATTCGGGATTTGGCAGCAGCAATTTTATAGTTCAGTACCGTCAACTGTGGGTTTTTGTTGAGTATCCTGTCCAGTATTTCCTCATATTCCGGTAATGATCTGCCATTGACATCCAACTCGGGAGGAGTCAGTTGCGATGGCTGCTGGCCGGGTCGATTCAAACTCAGGGCCAGTGCCAGGCGTGTTTGCCTTGCTTCGCCCTCACTGGTGTAGAGTTTGATACGCCCCTGCTCGTAGTCACTCCTTAACTGCAATAACTCGATATCAGACACCTGACCCAGTTCATTACGGTCTTCTGCCCTGTCCATTCGCACAAAAGCGGTTGCTAGTGCCTCGATATCCCGCGCTGCCCGAAGATCAGCCAGTATGATATTGAAAAAGCCCTGCATGACCTTTATCGAATGCTGGTTTTTCACATACTCATAATCAATATCCGCCGATAATCCGGACAGGCGGGCCGCCTCTTGCCTTGCCATAGTCAGACCACCGTCATAAAGCGGTTTGCTGACGATGAGGCTTAAGCGGTGATCTTCATCATCACGTGTCGGGTTAGAGCTACTGGGTTCTGTCCAGCGC
>JBFFRZ010000128.1:0-7821 GCA_041572715.1 Gammaproteobacteria bacterium | reverse complement strand
GAGCAGGCCGGCGTCGCTACCTTCATGGGCATCAACCAGCAAAAAGCTGTAAGTCCCGGAAGAAGACAAGATATCTTCCAGGTCATCAAATGGAATGAACAATACCGGGTTGGCTGATGAATAGGTGCCTTTGGACAGGCCGACGACGGTGAAAGACTTGTCGGTGATTTTTAGTGTTTCGCCAATCCCGACACCTGTGAGCCGGGAGAGCACGTCGGGGATGACCGCTTCCCGGGGATTTTGTAAACCGCGCCCGTCAGACATCGCCCACGGCCCGGCGCGATGGGCCTCGGGCAACAGGCCGACAATAAAGACAAAGGTTTCGTATTCACCGGCGCGGATAACAGTATTGATATAGGAGATCGGGGTGACCTGCTTGACTTCGGTCATGCTCGCGATCTTGTCGGCCTTCCAGTCCCAGACAAAAGACATGGCCATGTGCATGTTACCGACACCACTTTGCATAACCCAGACATCGGGCTTGATGTTGTTTGGGTAGGCAACGATCTGTACCGATTCGCCGCGCCACACGGCATCGAAGAAAATCACCAGGAAAAAGGCGCAGGCAATACCCAGCGCGCTGCCCACCAGGCTGCCGGGTTGGCTGAGCAGGGTTTTTATGGCCCATTTCAACATGTCAGGTGGTCTGAAAGGCGATCATGGGATCAGTAATCCGGATGGTATTGAGCGGCACCAGGGCACCTGCGATAGCCAACCCGGTACAGGCGGTCAGCGTCTGTAGAAATACCACCGGGTCAAAGAGGCGTATGAGATAGACTGGCGAGGCGGTTTCAATAAAAATGGCCGTGCCATACGCAAGGAACATGCCGACAGGGACTGCTAGGACGAGCAGTAATAGGGATTGAAGTAGTACCACAAGGAAAAGCTGGGTGAACGAAAAGCCCAGCGCCTTCATGACGGCAAAGGTTTTAAGCCGTGAGCGTACATCCGAATACATGATCAGGCCTACTACCATCAAGCCGATGAGATAGCCAATACTGACCAGCAGGCCCATGATCGGCTCGAAAAAAATCCTGCCCATGTTGACGTCGTTGCGGGCCAGTTGCTCAGGGAGGACAATATCGACCGAAGGGACCTGGTCTTCGATGGCTTCTTTTACCTGGTCCGTGTCTGCGTCGGGTTCAAGTTCGATCAGCATGTAACTGAGCATGGGAAAGGTGCTTAAATCAGGTGCGATCTGGGATTCGATATACAAATCGATCATGCCGTCATAGTTAATGAAGGCAAATGGCATCATGAAGGCAGCCTCGCGTGTTATGCCGGCAACCTTGAATTCAAAATCTGTCACGTAAAAGCTGTCTCCGGGTTTAAGCTGGTATTTTTCCGCCAGCGAGACATCGATAACGATTTCGCGTCCGTTTCGGATTGTATGCCCTTCGATGATCGATGAAGGCCCACCGTGGTCATCATAGACCATGACATAGACCGGTGTATGAATATTATCCTGGTGGTAGATAATCGGTATGGCCGTGATGGGGTGGGCGATCTCAACTCCGGGTATTGACTCGACTTCTCCGCGCGAAAGCTGTGGGATTGATGAACGCACGGCCACAAAATTTGTGACGCCGGCTTGCGCAGCCACCAGGTCGGCTTGCCGGTTCAATACGATTTGCTCGAGCTGGTGGTACTGGCCTTGCTCAAAACCTTCAAGCAGGAGAATTACCGCAATCACGCTGCCAATGGCCAGTGCGGTTAGCAGTGTGCGTGGCGGGTCAAGTTGGGTTTGTCGTAATGCCAGTTTGAACATGATCTATACTATACATCAGCTCCTATACCATAGAGATAAGTATAGGCAAGCAGAGATAAAAGTGGGTGTTGGAAATAAATGAAGAAGCAAAAGATTACTAAGGGTTTTAAGCGCGACCCGGTATGCGAAATGATCGTTCCTGAAATGGAATTTCCGGTCGAATATCGTGGGATGCATTTTGCTTTCTGTTCAAAGCAATGTCGTGAACGATTTCTTGAGATGCCACACCTGTATATTGGCTATGTCGGCCAAAAAGCCCCGAAGCAGGAAGGAATTGAGGTTATTAAAAATCGTAAACTAGTTTTGTCGCACCCACTTGATCTGGATCATGAACAAAAGATCACTACAGCGGTCGATAAGATGATGGGTATGAAAAAAATTCATATCAAGGGTAGGCTGATTCACGTGAAGTATGATCTCCTGCAGGCCACACTCAAACAGATTGAAAAAGTGATCGAGAATGAAGGTGCGATGTTTTCAGATAGATGGGTGGATCGAGTTAAACGAAACGTAGTGCATTTTTTCGAGGCCAATGAATGCTCCGGGATGTCGGTTGGCTCTGGTTTAGGAAAAAGCTGTCATTAACAGGGTGGTGTATCGATGCGAAATATCCGGATATTAATTCTGCTAACGGGATTGGTATATCTGCCTGCAGGCAATGCAGGCCCCGCAGGAGGCGATATCTATTTGCAGAGCTGCATGGTTTGTCATGGTGATGATGGTACCGGGGCGATGCCGGGCGTGTCTGATTTAACCGAAAATATAACCTGGTCGAAGATGCCGGAGAATGAATTACTAGAGAAATTAAACAAGGGTATCCAGGGTGAAACCGTGGCGATGCCACCTAAAGGTGGTAATCTGGATTTAACAGATAGTGATTTGAGGGCAGTACTTAACTACATGAGAGCAAACATTTTGCAAAGTAACTGATAATAATTTTTAAAAGGAGATTACGATGAAATACAAGATTTTAACAGCAGGAATCATGACCGTTTTGCTGTGTTTGTCGTATCCGTCTTACGCCGGGCCGACAGTCTATATCCCGTTGGGGTCCGGCAACCAGGTGATTGCAGTTGATGCAGCCGATGACAGTATTACAGCCTCGTATTCCGATGTCATCAATGCACATGGGCTGGTGGCAACGCCCGACGGTGAATATTTGATTGCAGGCAGCTTGAAAGAAGATCCAATCAAGAAGGGTGAGCCGAAGGATAAGAAGAACAGTAAACTGTATTTTATACATCCGGCCCACGGCCATGTGATGTCGACCATTGATGTGTCCGGGTGGTCCCACCACCAGGCAATTACGCCGGACGGCAGATACGTGTTATCAACTCATGGCATGCGTGGCAATATCAGCGTGGCCGATTTAAATGAGAACACTATTGCCAGAACGATAGCAACCGGAAAGGTGCCAAACTATACGCTGGTCAGCAGCGATGGATCAAAGGCGTATGTGAGTAATACCGGAGATAACACCATCAGTGAAATTGATTTGAAAACCTGGAAGGTTCTGCGTCAGCTAGAGTCAGGGCCGGCGCCAGAACACATGGTATTTTCCCGCGATGAAAAGAGTATCTATGTAACCAACCCGCGTGCCGGCAAGGTATCTCAGGTTGGGATTGAATCCGGTAAAGTGGTGAAACAATATGAGCTTGGGCGTAGTGTGCATGGGCTGGATATCGGTGATGATGGCAAGACATTATTTGTTAGCAGCAAAAAAGATGACAAGTTGTTTGCCGTTGATACCAGCGATGACAGAAAACGGGAGCTTGCCCTGTCACCGGCACCTTACCACCTCAACACGATCACTGGGACCGGCAAAGTTTATATCTCCAGTCGCAAGAAGCCTGTTATCTGGGTTGTTGATCAAAAGACGTTAAAGTTGATCAATGAGATCAAGTTGCCTGCAGGTGAAGGCCACCAAATGGTGATCGTTAAATAATTATATTGGTCCTGAATCATTTTTGTCAGGCGTTTTTCCGGAGATAGCTATGTATCATGATGAAATATGGATGGGGTTTGGCGGCGGGTTTATCTGGTTTTTCTGGATATTGGTTATATTGGCTATTGTCTTGATGCTTAAATCGGGAGATGGCCGCTCATCAGACAAGGAAACACCGCTGGAAATACTTAAACGTCGCTATGCAAACGGCGAAATCGATGATGATGAATATCAGAGAAAAAAGAAAGAGCTGGAAAAATAGCCTTTCATCGTTCCTCTAATCTTTTTCGGCTATTCATTTTTCCGCTATGGCTACAAGACGATTGTTGTTTGCCGTTATCTTGCTGGTGTTTCTAACCGCGTTCTACCTGTATATGGATTCACTGGGCTTGATACAGCTAATGACTGATTCTGAGGTTGTCAGTCGGCAGATCAAAATGTCAGGTAATCTCGGACCGTTCCTTGTGATCAGTCTTATGGCTACCGCTATTGTGTTCAATCCGATTCCCAGTGCGCCCATTGCTTTGGCCGCCGGGGCTATCTACGGTCATACGATGGGTACATTGTATATCGTAATCGGCGCGGAGGTGGGTGCCATTACTGCGTTTTCAGTTGCGCGCCTGGCCGGTTATGATCTCATGTGCCGAATGTTTGGGAAAAAGATATCCTTGAAATGGGTAGAGACGCAAAATGGGTTGACTGCCCTGGTATTTATCTCCCGACTCATCCCGTTTATTTCATTCGACCTGGTAAGCTATGGTGCCGGACTCACTCCTATCAGGTTCTGGCGATTTGCGCTGGCCACCTTGTTGGGTTTATTGCCCACAAGTTTCCTGTTGGCTCATTTCGGTGACGAGATGTCAAATACTGATCTGGATAAAGCCATGTTTTATGTCCTGATAGCCGGTATCATAGTGATGCTGCCGTTCATATACAAATGGGTTGCGGAAAATATCACTAAAAAGACTTAGGCTCATATCTCTCGCGGCTGGATAGCAGGGGGCTTATACATAGTTAGACGACCCTGTGTCGATAATTTGCCATCGAAACATTTAGGATGCGCATTGTTATAAAAGGTCTTATATCAGTAATTCTTTCAGTTGTGGGAGGGAAGTTGCTTATAGGTAGACTATGAACACCTGTCCCAATTCCCCCATATTGCGGCTGACTCTTATTTTTCGGCAGTCCTCAGGTTCCTGTGCTACTTTCAGTTCCTGATTACTCCAGTAGCCTAGAGCTGCTCTACATCTTGCGGAAACGATGGAGTATAAGTTGTGCGCGTTCTTTCTGCCTTGAGCAATATTATTGCTGATGCCGCGCTTCATGTATGACATACAGAGGGAAGTCTTATGGGTGTGACGAATAGTGAGTCAGGAACGAATGTACACGAGGTTGCCGATGGCATTTATCGCATCAATACTCCGGTTCAACTGGAGGGCGGGGCAGGATTCTCATTTAATCAGTATCTTGTCGTAGACGAGGAACCACTGCTTTATCACACGGGTCTGCGAAAGATGTTTCCGCTGGTACGTGAAGCAGTCGCGAGTGTGTTACCCATTGAGCAACTTCGTTACATTGCATTTTCACATGTAGAGGCAGATGAATGCGGATCACTCAACGAATGGCTGGCTTCAGCGCCACAAGCCGTGCCTTTGTGCGGTACCGTGGCGGCCATGGTATCGGTCAATGACCTGGCTGACCGGGAACCCCGTGCGCTTGCCGATGGAGAGGCTATCGATCTGGGCGTACATACTGTACGTTGGCTCGACGCACCGCATTTGCCGCATGCCTGGGAATGCGGATTCCTGAGCGAAGAAAAGACACGCACACTGTTATGCGGAGATCTGTTTACCCAGGGCGGCGCGAATCTCCCGGCCGTCACAGAGTCGGACATCCTGGCGCCAAGTGAGGCATTCAGGCATGCGATGGACTATTTTTCACACACGAAGAATGCCGAGGCTCTGCTTGAAAAACTGGCAGCCACGGAGCCAGTAACGCTTGCGTGCATGCATGGCAGTGCATGGCATGGTGATGGAGCCAAATTGTTGCGTGAACTTTCCGAGACACTATCGGCATAACATGTTTGCGACTTTTCTTACTGGTGCAGAAATCACCCTATACCATGGGCGCTTGAGTGTTTCTCTGCTAGCACGACAGCCATTCGCTTTGGCTGGTGGCTCAATAACTGGCTGAAAAGGATAACTATATGAAGCATATACACAGGTATTACTCGCCGAATGATCTGTATAACAGCATCATTGATGGGCTGAACAAAATCGGCAAGGATTTAGCGCAGATCACCATAGATGATCTTCAGCCGGTCGATGAATTTCATATCCGTGGTGATACCGCAACCCGGGAACTGATCAAGCTGGCCGGTTTTACATCCGACATGCACATTCTTGACGTTGGTTGCGGGGTAGGCGGCTCTACGCGACGTCTGTCCCATATGACGGGTTGCTGTGTCACCGGGGTCGATCTGAGTGATCAATACATCGACGCCGCGGAGAGACTGACGCAGTTACTCAATATGCAGGAACGGGCCCGGTTCCATGCAGCCAGCGCCCTTGATATGCCCTTTGAAGACAATAGCTTTGATGGCGCCTGGTCAATCCAGATGGGCATGAATATCGAGGACAAGCTATCGTGGCTGAAGGAGATCTACCGGGTGCTTAAACCCGGCGGACGCGTGGTTTTCTACGAGGTCTGTGGTAACAGGAACGCACCGGTTTATTTTCCGGTACCGTGGGCACAGGACAGTTCCATGAGCTTCCTGGTTTCGCCTGAATCTTTTCGCGAAGTCATCACGGCTGCCGGTTTTGATATTGAGGTCTGGAACGACAAGACTGATCTGGCGCAGAAGGCCTTTGCACATATGACCGAACCCAGGGGCGAACCGGACCTGCCTGAACTGGGCGTGCATCTGCTTGTAGGAAACGACATTCTGACCAAGGCCTATAACCTGCATCGTAACCTTGATGAAGAGCGTGTCAGCCTGATCGAGACAGTTGCGGTAAAACCCTGCTGATCCTTTTTTGTGTTACCCAGGCGAAGCCTGAAGATGGAATTCCTGAAATCAGGTGCCCGGCATAATCAGCATGCGACTGGGTGCTCGCTTTTGCGAGTATCAGAGATGGTAAAAAACAGATAATTCTGTTTACGCTTAACCCATCGATTGTTTGGTTTCGGCCTGATCATGAGCATGATCTCTTGCCATCAGGATATAAAACGCTGGCAGGATAAACAGGGTGAAGAAGGTACCGATACCGAGCCCGGCTGCAATCGTCAGACCGATATGAAAGCGGCTGACGGCACCGGCACCGGTGGCGACGAGCAGCGGTACCATGGCAACAATCAGCGAGACCGAGGTCATAAAAATCGGGCGCAGACGAATCGCAGCTGCCTTTTCAACGGCATCCCGGGGTGACAGACCTTCATGGATTTGTAACTGGTTGGCAAACTCAACAATGAGGATACCGTTTTTGGCCACTACGCCAATTAACGTAATCAGCCCTACCTTGGTGTAGATGTTCAATGACAGCGCATTGACATCGAACATGATGAAAATCAATGCACCTGCAGTAGCAAGCGGGACCGATACCAGGATGATTGCAGGGTCGCGCCAGCTTTCAAACTGTGCGGCCAGTACCAGGTAAATCACCAGCAGCGACATCAGCATGGTAATGGTCAATGCCGAACTTTCCTGGGTGTATTGCCGCGAGTCGCCAAGGTAGTCATAACCGTAACCCTTGGGTAGATCCTGTTGCGCCAGTTCAGTCAGATAGCCCAGTGCATCTCCCAGCGCAACTTCCGGGCTGGTCACGCCGCGGATGATCAGTGAGTTAAGTTGCTGAAACTGGGTGCGTTCGGTGGGTTCAACGGTCTGTTTCAGGGTAGCGACAGTGGAAAGCGGGACCAGCTGGCCGGATGCGCTGCGCACGTAATAATCTTTCAGCATGTCCGCATCGCGACGATGCTCACGAGAGACCATAGGGATGACCTTGTAGCTTCTGCCTTCCATGCTGAAGCGATTGACATAACTGTCGCCGAGCAATGCACCAAGATTACGGCCAATGCTTTCCATGCCAATCCCCAGGTCACCTGCACG
>JBFFRZ010000127.1:0-7894 GCA_041572715.1 Gammaproteobacteria bacterium | reverse complement strand
ATAAATTTTTTGCTTGTTAAAAACATTTTACCGTTTTTCTCAATATACACTTCGTCTTTGTTGTTCACCATGATATCGGTGATATCATCGTCTCGCAGAAGATCTTCCAGGGGCCCAAGGCCAAGTGTCTCATCTGTAATTTCTCTAACTAACCGCGCACGTTCCTCATGCGAAGAAATCATCCCACCCGCTTCTTCGGTAAGAAGATTGCTGATAATTTTTTCTGTTTGAGAAAATTTTGAGATTTCTTTGAGTTTCTGTTGATCGGATGCCCATTATCTTGTGTCAGTGATTGGCGTAGAGGGACTAACAATGAAGCACAATACGGCACAAAATTTAACCGAAAGCGGGTTGTTGCCCGACGCAGTCGTGCGCACAGGTATTCGTCACCTGCTCAGAGACAGGCTCAAGGAAATTGAAGCGGATGATATTGAACAGGCGGCGGAGCGGGAACAGGCACATCTGGCCTTGATGCGTGAGGGGCGTATTGCGGAGGTGCCTGAACTGGCAAACGCCCAGCATTACGAAGTACCCGCCGAATTTTTTACCGGAGTCCTTGGCATGCACAATAAGTACAGCTGCGCTTACTGGCCCGAGGGGGTGGCTGACCTGGACCAGGCAGAAACTGCGGCCCTGGCCACGACAGTTGAGCGTGCGCGGCTTGAGGATGGTCAGCGAATTCTGGAACTCGGCTGTGGCTGGGGTTCACTCAGCCTGTACATGGCCGAACATCTGCCGAACAGCGAGATTGTGGCGGTATCCAATTCTACCGGCCAGGCCCGTTACATCCATCAGTGTGCTGCCGAGCGCAACCTGCACAACTTGCAGGTTATCACGGCAGACATGAATGACTTTGAAGCCGAGGGTCGCTTTGATCGTGTTGTCTCGATAGAAATGTTCGAACATATGCGTAACTGGGAAAGGTTATTTGCGCGGGTCAATGAATGGCTGTTGCCCGGAGGGCTGCTGTTCATGCACATCTTCGTACATCGCAGCACGCCTTATTTGTTTGAGGACAAGGGTCCTGATGACTGGATGAGCCGGCACTTCTTTTCCGGTGGCATGATGCCCTGTGCAGACCTGCCACTGCGGGTAAATACTCAGCTGGAACTTGAGCAACGGTGGTTCTGGTCGGGGATGCATTACGCCCGTACCTGTAATGCCTGGCTGGATAAAATGGACAGCCAACGGGAATCACTCAGGCCCCTGTTTGCCGAGACCTATGGCCGTGATTTTGCCGGCATCTGGTGGCAGCGCTGGCGCATGTTCTTTATGGCCTGTGCCGAGCTGTTTGCCTACCGCCAGGGCCAGGAATGGTTCGTCGGTCATTACCTGTTTCGTTCTGGCGCATAGCATGATTAAAGTCATTAATTTTGCGCTGTTCCAGTTAGGTTGGTTTGCCTGTGTTCTGTTCGGCGCAACCGGCTTTCACTGGCTTGGTCCGCTGGCGGTTGTTGTGATTATTGCTTATCACCTGCAGACCGTACACAGTCCGGGCGCAGAGAGCCGGCTGCTGTTACGGGCTTTGCTAGTTGGACTGATGTGGGAAAACTTTCTTACTTTAAGTGGCCTGCTGGTCTATCCAACCGGTCAGCCACTGGGCATTCTTGCGCCGATCTGGATTCTCGCGATGTGGCCGTTACTGGCGATTACCCTCAACGTCTCGCTACGTTGGCTTAAAGGCAAGCCATGGCTGGCTGTCCTTTTTGGTGGCATTGGCGGGCCTCTTGCCTTCCTGGCGGGCGAGCGCCTGGGTGCAGTAATTTTCCCGGATACCTTTCTGGCCATGGCGGTACTTGCCCTCGGTTGGGCCTGCCTGTTTCCCTTGATGATGAAGCTGGCCGAGCGCCATGATGGATACCCGAGCGGACTGCGGCAGCCGGCGGAGGTGATGTCGTGACCACGGTGTGGTTGGCAACCTTGCCGGTATTGCTTGTCATGGCGGTGCTTGGCTGGACTTACGCTGCAACCAGGCGCAATGTCAATATTGTCGATAGCCTCTGGTCGTTGTTTTTTCTCTTAGCAGCCGCTATTTACCTGCTGGCTGGCAAGGCTTTTGAGCTGACCAGCCTTGGATTGTTGCTGCTGGTCGCCATCTGGGCGGTCCGGCTTTCGCTGCATCTTGGCTACCGCAATGCAGGCAAGGCAGAAGACAGGCGATATGCAGCAATGCGGGCACGTAATCCGAATTTCAATGGCCAGAGCCTGGTGACGGTGTTCGGTCTGCAAGCAGTGCTGGCATGGTTGATTTCATTGCCACTGGCTGCAGCGCTGGTAAACCCTGCAGCCATGAATTACCTGCATGTTGCTGGCGCGATGTTGTTTACTATCGGCCTGCTGTTTGAAGCCATTGCAGACTGGCAACTGATGCGTTTCAAGGCTGAGCCGAACAACAAAAACCGTGTCCTGGATAGCGGCCTATGGCGCTACAGCCGCCACCCGAACTACTTTGGCGAGGCATTGATCTGGTGGGCCTTTTACCTTTTTGCCCTGGCCAGCGGGGCAGCCTGGACCATTTACGCGCCCGTTATAATGACCTTCCTGTTACTCAAGGTTTCAGGCGTGACATTACTCGAGAAGGATATTCACGAGCGCCGTCCGGCATATCACGCCTATATAGAAAAAACATCTGCATTCATCCCATGGCCACCTCGCAGGGCAGCCGCCAGGCCGATAATCGAGGAGAAGCATTCATGAAATATGCATTATGGTTAATCTTGCTGACATGGTTACCACTGACACAGGCAGAACAGTCCGTCATAACCTTCGATGTTTACCTGGACGACAGCCCGATCGGCTTTCACCGGGTCAATGTCGAACGGTTGGAACAGGAAAAACGGGTCAGGGTCGAGGCTGATATGAAGGTGGACTTTCTGTTCTTCACTGCCTTCAGCTATCAACACGAGGCGAGGGAGCGTTGGCAGCAAGGTTGTATCGTGCAACTCGATACAAGCACCAATGACGATGGTGAGCAGTTGACAGTCAGCGGTACACGCACTGATAACGGCCTGGAAGTGGTGACGCAATCTGATCGCAAGCTCATTGATGGTTGCGTGCAAACGTTTGCTTACTGGGATGTAAACCTGCTTTCTTCTGCCAGTCATCTGCTGAATACGCAGAACGGTAGTTATCAGCCTGCACGTTTGACCAGGCAGGATTCGCAACCACTGCAGTTCAAGGGTGAAGCCTTCGGCAGTAAGCGATACCGACTGGAGGTTGGTGAGGATGTCGCCATTAACTTGTGGTATTCCGATGATTACCAGTGGCAGGCACTCGAGACCGAGGTCGCGGGTGGCCGAAAATTGCGTTATCTGCGCAGGGAGAGTTAGGTATGTTTCGATCTACTCGGCCTGCCCTGCTATTCATGACCGTGCTGTTGCTGGCAGGTTGCACCAGTGGGCCACCGATGCGGGTCGTTGACAAGGTCAATCTGGACCAGTTTATGGGCGACTGGTACGTCATCGCCAGCATACCCACGCCGTTTGAAAAGAACATCTATAACGCGGTTGAGCGCTATGACCGACTGGGTCCGAAAAAGATTCAGACGACGTTTACCTATCGTAAAGGTGGCTTTGATGGCGAACCTGGAGAAATGAACCCGGTGGGCTATGTTGGTGACGACGGCAGTAATGCTATCTGGGGTATGCAGTTCATATGGCCGATCAAGGCTGATTATCGCATCGTTTATCTCGACGATGCCTACAGTAAAACTGTGATTGCACGGCAACAACGTGATTATGTCTGGATCATGGCCAGAGAGCCTGATATTGCCGCCGGGGAATACGACCAGCTTAAATCCTTCGTAGCTTCCCTGGGATATGACGTTAACCGGTTAACAAGGGTGCCGCAAAAATGGTAGAACAACGATGAAAGTAGCAGTCATAGGGGGCGGTATAGCCGGTAACGTGGCAGCCTGTCACCTGGCTCGTGAACACGATGTGCATCTGTTCGAGTCGAGGGATCATCTGGATGGTCATGCGCATACCCATGATATTGAATCGGCCGGCGAAACTGATGCAAATGAGTTTCATGTATCACCGTTCATGGACCTCGACATGTGTTACCAGTGAACGACAGGCCGCCCGTAAAAAAGCGTGCCGTGCATATTGAAAAGCAAAAAGCAGGAGTGCCTGTTTGATGCGGCAAATGCTACTGAACAACACAAACCAGGCCAGAATGATGTTTATCTTTCCGTTCATGACGGTGAAGGTCGTTGGTGCCATTAATTACAAAGCCCTGCCCATATGGCCTAAAAAGATTCCCTTCCATCCTCACAGCAAGCCCAAGGAGGCGCCCATTGCGGCGAATACACAATCATGACATCAACGATTATTCCCGTATCAGACAGAGTAAATGACACTGCAGCCAGTGGATGGCTACACCGTGTAGCGCGCAAGCTGGTGCTGCGGCAGCTTGCAAAAATCACCGACGGCCAATTGCTGGTGCAAGAGGGCGACATGCAATGGGTGTTTGGCAATCTGTCTTTACGTTTGCCGGCCCCCGTAGTGGTAAGGATTGTCAATGCTTCGGCCTGGCTTGATTTTGCCTTCGGAGGATCTGCTGCTGCCGGTGAAGCCTATGTTAAAGGCTACTGGGAGTGTGATGCCCTGACGAATTTGACACGGCTGTTTGTACGTAATCGGGGTGCGATGGAGGGTTTTGATGCCAACCGGCGCTGGTTGCTATACCCATTGCAACAGCTGGGCTACTGGTTACGGCGTAACACCCGGGATGGCAGTCGTCGCAATATCCAGGCGCATTATGATATCGGCAATGATCTGTTTCGTCTTTTTCTGGACGAAAAACTGATGTACTCGAGTGCCTATTATCCCAGTGAAACAGCCGATCTGGATGAGGCCGCCGAGGCGAAGCTGGATCGGGTATGCCGCAAGCTTGAATTATCCCCGCAGCACCACCTGCTTGAGATTGGTACCGGCTGGGGCGGGCTGGCGATCCATGCGGCGAAGCATTATGGTTGCAGGGTCACCACCACGACCATTTCACGTGAGCAGTATGAACTGGCGCAACAACGCGTGGCGGAGGAACATCTGACTGACCGTGTTGAGGTACTGTTCGAGGACTACCGTGACCTGGATGGCCGTTATGATCGCATTGTGTCGATTGAAATGATCGAGGCCGTTGGCCACCAGTTCATGCAACAGTACTTTGCCCGGTGCAGCCACCTGCTGAAGGATGACGGTCGCATGTTGATCCAGGCGATAACCATCACCGATCGCTACTATCAGGACGCGTTGCGGGATGTTGATTTCATCAAGCGCTACATTTTCCCCGGTGGTTTCCTGCCCTCGGTAACGGAGATGGCAAACGCCCTGACCAGTGCGACTGACATGAAGATTAGTCACCTTGAAGATATGGCCTATCATTACGCGCGTACTCTGCGTGACTGGCGCGACCGCTTCCTGTCCCGGCTGGAGCAGGTGAAGGCACTGGGTTACCCGGAAGAGTTCATCCGTTTATGGGATTTTTACCTCTGCTACAGCGAGGGTGGTTTCATGGAACGTCATTGTGGCGTTGTACAGATGGTGCTTTCCAAGCCCGATGACACGCCAGCGGATGTGTGCTATTGAGGACTGAAGCGGGTAACCTGGAGGCCGTGGACTTGGACGGATCACATGGTCGGGTGTTGATTATTGAGGACAACACCGACATTGCATTGCTGCTCAACGATTTTTTTACCGAACGTGGCCACCTCACCGACTATGCTTACGATGGTCTGACCGGCTTGCACCTTGCTGCAACTAATGAGCATGATGTGATTATTCTCGATCTTGCCTTGCCCGGGCTGGACGGGATTGAACTGTGTAAACAGTTACGCTTGGTTAAGCGCTCGGATGTGCCGATCCTCATGCTGACGGCGCGCGATACACTGGACGACAAGCTCGCCGGCTTTGCCGCAGGCGCGGATGATTACCTGGTAAAACCGTTTGATTTGCTGGAAGTGTATGCCCGGGTGCAGGCATTGTGGCGACGCTCCCGGAATAGCGTGGCATCGTCCCTGCAAGTGGCGGACCTTTCGCTTAATCCCGAAACGCGGGAGGTGAAGCGTGGCGCGGCACCGATACAGCTCAACCCTGTGCCATTCAAGATACTCAATCTGCTGCTGGAAAACACACATCGCGTGGTTACCCGGCGCGAGATTGAACGCTGTATCTGGGGTGACGAGCCGACCGATAGCGATGCATTGCGTACGCACATATCAGCTTTGCGCAATGCGATCGACAAGCCCTTTGAGAGCAAGTTGCTGCATACCGTGCATGGTATCGGTTACCGGTTATACGACAAGGATGCCCGTTCTGCATGAGTGATTCTGAACGTTGGCAACGGGTACTGCTGCAGGCAAGCTTTATCTTCATTACTGTCCTGCTCAGTGTTCTCGCCGTGGCCTGGGTGTTACAGAAGGTGCTCGTCAAAGAGGCACTGGAATTGGAGGCCAGTTCGTTTATTGAAGCCTATGAAACCGACCCGGCGTTTCCGCTACCACGAACCCGCAACCTGGTTGGCTACCTGGCCGATGCCCGGGGACAGGGCAATAATGTACCAGCGGCCCTGCGTGAGCTTAGCCCTGGTCTGCACCAGGAGGTCATAGTCAACCAGGGCGAACGGCCGTTACCTGTTTACATTGAAGATTTTAGCCGGGGTCGGTTATACCTGGTGTTTTCCGGCTATAACGTCGATCGCCTGGTCGGCCTGTTCGGCCTGTTACCGGTAACCATCCTGCTGCTGATTATCTATGGTGCCAGTTGGGTTGCTTATCGACTCAGTGCCCGTGCAATATCGCCCGTTCTGCGCATCGCCCAACGCCTGCGTGACAGTGCGCCCAATGAAGAACTGCCAACGATTACAACGGAAGGGCTCAAGGGAGAAACCAGGGAGCTGGTGCTGGCTCTTGATGAATATAAACGTCGGCTGGAAAAGATGCTGGAACGTGAGCGTCAGTTCAGCTCGGATGTTAGCCACGAACTGCGTACGCCAATCACCATTATTGATGGTGCAGCGCAATTTTTACAGACCGAGCCGGGTCTGTCGGCAAAGGGCCTGCAACGGGCAGAAATGATTCGGCGGGCCTGCCGCGATGTATCGGAACTGATCGATGCTTTCCTGATCCTCGGCAGAGAACCTGGCAAGATAAGTGAATCTGAAGCGGTGAATGTGGCTGAAGTCGCAGAGACTGAACTCGTCAAGCTGGCACCATTGATCGGCAAAAAGCCAATCAGCCTCGAAGTAACGGGCGAAGGGGAACTGCGCATCCCCGTGCATCGGAAGATTATTGAAATCATCCTCAACAACCTGTGCCGTAATGCAATCAACTATTCGGATAGCGGTACCATTCGGGTACGCATTTCACCTTCAGGACTTAGCGTGGAAGATTCGGGTCCCGGTATCGATGAAGAACTGATACCACATATCTTTGACCGTCACATCCGCGGAAGAGGTGTACAACGTGCGGGCGAGGGCATTGGCCTGAACATCGTCAAGCGCCTTTGTGACATATACCAGTGGCATATTGATATCAGGAACCTTGAAGCGGGCGGTGTTGCGGTTTCAGTTCTTATGAAAAAACTTATCGATAATGCAGGGTAGTTGTACTGTAGTTCGCCTGCCTCAAGTGGTATGGATACCATGATGGGTTCATGCGCTTTTATATTCAGACCCATCGACAATCAGACTATATCGGTAAAACTTACTGCCGTCTTATCAGGTTTTCCCATGAAACGTTTCACGCTGTTACTTTGCTTTTTTTCGCTGCTTCCATTGCCGGCCTATGCGGCTGCGCCGCGGGTGATACAAAGTGAAAAAGTCACATTTTCACTTGAAGAGATCGTCGATGGGTTGGGTGTTCCATGGGGCCTTGCGTTTATCGGTGATACCCGGT
>JBFFRZ010000126.1:0-7925 GCA_041572715.1 Gammaproteobacteria bacterium | reverse complement strand
GCCAGAGATTTAAGCTGACGCTTGTTGGTGCCGGTAATCGCGCGCCCGCGACGCCCGTTATCCATCAGGGCATCGACCGATTCCTGCAACATACGCTTTTCGTTACGCACAATGATGTCAGGCGCACTCAGCTCGAGCAGACGCTTCAGGCGGTTGTTCCGGTTAATCACGCGGCGATACAGATCGTTCAGATCCGAGGTCGCGAAGCGGCCACCATCCAGCGGCACCAGTGGGCGCAGGTCAGGCGGCAACACAGGCAATACAGTCATGATCATCCATTCGGGCTTGTTGCCGGACTGAATGAATGACTCGGCCAGTTTCAGACGCTTGCTCAGTCGCTTGAGTTTTGTCTCGGACTTGGTGGCATCCATATCATCGCGAATGGTCTGCAGCTGCTCTTTCAGGTCGATAGAGCGCAACATTTCATAGATTGCCTCTGCGCCCATTTTGGCTTCGAACTCATCACCATACTCTTCAACTGCTTCCAGGTAGGTTTCATCATTGAGCAATTGACCGCGCTCCAGTGAAGTCATACCGGGCTCAATGACAACGAAAGCCTCAAAATAAAGTACGCGTTCTATTTCACGCAGCGTCATGTCCAGTAACAGGCCGATGCGTGACGGCAGTGATTTCAGAAACCAGATATGCGCGACCGGGCTGGCCAGCTCGATATGCCCCATACGCTCGCGACGTGACTTGGCCAGGGTAACTTCGACACCGCATTTTTCACAGACCACACCCCGATGCTTGAGGCGCTTGTACTTTCCACAAAGGCACTCGTAGTCCTTTACCGGGCCAAAGATCTTGGCACAGAACAGACCATCGCGCTCAGGCTTGAATGTACGGTAGTTAATGGTCTCCGGTTTCTTAACCTCGCCATAGGACCAGGAACGCACCATTTCAGGTGATGCCAGCTTGATCCGGATCGAGTCAAAATCTTCATCCGGGGTTTGTACTTTTAAAAAGTTTAATAAATCTCTCATGCTTGGCCCCTTAGTCGTGTTCCAGATCAATGTTCATGCCCAGCGAACGTATTTCTTTCAACAATACGTTAAATGACTCGGGCATTCCTGCTTCGATACGATGATCACCATCGACAATGTTTTTGTACATACGGTTACGACCATTCACGTCGTCCGACTTGACTGTCAGCATTTCCTGCAGCGTATAGGCAGCGCCGTAGGCCTCAAGTGCCCAGACCTCCATTTCACCAAAACGCTGGCCACCAAACTGCGCCTTACCACCCAGCGGCTGCTGGGTTACCAGGCTATATGGCCCGGTTGATCGGGCATGCATCTTGTCATCCACGAGGTGATTCAGCTTCAGCATATACATGTAACCGACGGTAACCTGGCGGTCGAATGCCTCGCCGGTACGGCCGTCATACAGGGTGCTCTTGCCGGAACGATCGTAGCCGGCAATATCAAACATCTTGCCAATCTCCTCTTCACTGGCACCGTCAAATACCGGTGTCGCCATCGGCACACCGCCACGCAGATTATCTGCCAGCTCAAGGATTTCATCGTCGGTGAAATCCTTCAGGTCTTCTGACTTGCCACCGGTGGTGTTGTATACCGTATCCAACAGCTTGCGCACCTCGCTGACCTTCGCCTGCTGATCCAGCATGGCGCCAATACGCAGACCTACACCTTTCGCGGCCCAGCCAAGATGCGTTTCCAGCACCTGGCCGATGTTCATGCGTGAAGGCACACCCAGCGGATTGAGCACCACATCGACCGTGGAACCGTCTTCCAGGTAAGGCATGTCTTCTTCGGGCACGATCATTGAAATCACACCCTTGTTACCGTGGCGACCGGCCATCTTGTCACCCGGCTGAATGCGACGTTTAACGGCCAGGTAGACCTTGACCATTTTCAGCACGCCTGGCGCCAGATCGTCGCCTGAAGTGATTTTGCTGCGCTTTTCTTCGTAGTAATCATCGAAGTGCTTGTGCAGCTGCTTCAGCTGTTCGGACATCGCCTCAATCTGCCGGCTGGCATCTTCGTTCTTCAAACCGATTTCAAACCATTTTTCCCTGGAAATCTCGGACAGCATCGCCTGGGTAATCTTGGATCCGGCCTTTATCGTCTTCACGCCCTTTGGCGCCGACTCCGCGACCTTGCCTAACAGGATTTTTTCCAGACGCTGATAGAGATCTTCCTCCATGATGCGCTGCTGATCGCTCAGGTCTTTACGTACCTGGTCCAGTGCGCTCTGTTCAATTTCCAGTGCACGGCTGTCCTTGTCTACACCGTCACGGGTGAATACCTGGACATCAACTACCACGCCATTCATACCCGGTGGTACGCGTAGTGAAGAGTCTTTTACATCCGATGCTTTCTCACCAAAGATCGCCCTTAACAGCTTTTCTTCCGGTGTCAGTTGCGTCTCGCCTTTCGGGGTGACCTTGCCGACCAGGATGTCGCCCGGCTTGACCTCGGCACCAATGTATACGACACCCGCCTCATCCAGCTTGGACAGCGCGCCTTCGCCAACGTTGGGAATATCGGCAGTGACTTCTTCTGAACCCAGCTTGGTATCCCGCGCAACACAGGTCATTTCCTGTATATGGATCGTGGTAAAACGATCCTCGCGTACCAGCTTTTCAGAAATCAGGATTGAATCCTCAAAGTTGTAACCATTCCAGGGCATGAACGCGACCATCATGTTCTGCCCCAGGGCCAACTCACCCATATCGGTGGATGGGCCATCCGCGATCACGTCACCTTTTGTAATAACGTCACCAGGCTTCGCCAATGGTCGCTGGTTAATACAGGTATTCTGGTTGGAGCGCGTATACTTGGTCAGGTTGTAGATATCAACACCGGACTGTCCTGCAATGGTTTCATCATCATTGGCACGAACCACAATACGTCCGGCATCTACGGAATCAACCACACCACCACGCTGGGCTACTACGGCAACACCCGAATCAGAAGCCACATTACGCTCCATGCCGGTACCAACCAGGGGCTTATCGGACTTCAGGGTCGGCACCGCCTGGCGTTGCATGTTTGAACCCATCAAGGCGCGGTTTGCGTCGTCATGCTCCAGGAATGGAATCAATGATGCCGCTACCGAAACGATCTGCCTTGGTGATACGTCCATGTACTGCACCTGGTCCGGTGTAGCCATGGTGAATTCATTACGGTGTCGGGAAGACACCAGGTCATCAGTTAATTTACCCTTGGCATCGAGCGTGGTGTTGGCCTGGGCGATTACGTACTCACCTTCCTCAATCGCAGACAAGTAGTGCACCTCGTCTGTCGCACCAGCTTTGTTTACCACGCGGTAAGGCGTCTCCAGAAAACCATACTCATTGGTGCGGGCATAGACCGCAAGTGAATTGATCAGGCCAATGTTGGGTCCTTCCGGTGTTTCGATCGGACAAACGCGTCCATAGTGGGTCGGGTGTACGTCACGCACCTCAAAACCGGCACGTTCGCGGGTCAGGCCGCCCGGACCCAGTGCTGAAACACGACGCTTGTGCGTAATCTCTGACAACGGGTTGTTCTGGTCCATGAATTGCGACAACTGCGATGAACCAAAAAATTCTTTTACTGCCGCCACTACCGGCTTGGCATTGATCAGGTCCTGCGGCATCAAGCCCTCGGATTCCGCCAGTGCCAGGCGTTCCTTGACAGCCCGCTCCACGCGCACCAGGCCAACACGAAAAGTGTTCTCTGCCATCTCTCCGACACTACGAATACGGCGGTTACCCAGGTGGTCAATATCATCCACCGTACCCTTGCCATTACGGATACCGATCAGCGTTTTCAGGACATCGACGATATCTTCACTGGACAGCGTGCCGGGGCCCGTAGTCTCATCACGCCCCATACGGCGATTAAACTTCATACGACCAACCGCGGACAGGTCATAACGATCCGGTGAAAAGAACAGGTTGTTAAACAGATTGGTAGCCGAATCCTTGGTAGGCGGCTCACCCGGGCGCATCATGCGATACAGCTCGATCAATGCCTCGAGTTCGGACTTCGTGGTGTCGATCGCCAGGGCATTGGAAATATAGGGACCACAGTTCAGATCATTGGTATAAATCGTCTGGACCTCACCGACGCCATGCTCATTCAGCGCTGTCAGCAGGTCTTCTGTAATTTCATCGTTGGCATTGGCAATGACTTCGCCGGTTTCCGTATCAATGATATTTTTTGCCAGCATCTTGCCATGCAAGAATTCCAGCGGTACCGATAATTTATCAATACCTGCATTTTCCAGGTCTTTTACATGTTTGGCCGTGATGCGCTTGCCTTCCTCAACAATCACCTTGCGCTTGATCTTGATATCAAACAGGGCTGTTTCGCCACGCAGACGGGACGGGACCAGATCCATTTCGGCGTCTTCCTTGCCCAGCATGAAGCTGTCCGTCTCGAAAAACATTTCCAGCATCTGCTCATTGTCATAGCCCAGGGCACGCAGCAGGATGGTTGCAGGTAATTTACGACGACGGTCAATACGAACAAATACAGAGTCTTTGGGATCGAATTCGAAATCCAGCCAGGATCCACGGTAAGGGATCACACGGGCGTTATAAAGCAACTTGCCGGATGAATGCGTCTTGCCCTTGTCGTGATCAAAAAATACGCCGGGTGAACGATGCAACTGGGACACGATCACACGCTCGGTACCATTGATCACAAAGGTACCGGTATCAGTCATGAGTGGTAATTCACCCATGTAGACTTCCTGTTCCTTGACTTCTTTTACCGGCTTTTTTGCACCCGAAGCATCCTTGTCATATATAACAAGACGCACCTTGACTCGCAGCGGGGCCGCATAGGTCATGCCCCTTAACTGGCATTCCTTGACGTCGAAAACCGGGTTACCCAGTCGATAGCTCACATACTCAAGTGCAGCGCTGCCTGAAAAACTGACAATCGGGAAAACCGTGCTAAAGGCTGCATGCAATCCATGCTCGCCACGATCTTCCTCGCTCGCGTCACTTTGCAGAAACTTCTTGTAGGAATTAACCTGGGTAGCCAGCAGGTAAGGAACATCCATAACTTTAGGACGTTTGCTGAAATCTTTACGAATACGTTTCTTCTCAGTAAAACTATAAGCCATCTCGACACCCCGTGTCTGTTGGGTAGCCCGCCGACTGATAAGCGGTCACAACCCTTACATCGTCAAAGATCAAGATCGGTTAACCAACCAATCTATAAATTCTCAAACAGGAAAAGGCCAGCCGCCCGGGGGCGACTGACCACATTCCCGCTAAAACAAATAATCAATGATTACTTGAGTTCTACGCTGGCACCAGCCTCTTCAAGCTGCTTCTTGACTTCTTCTGCTTCGGCTTTCTCGACAGCTTCCTTGACAGTAGCAGGGGCGCCTTCAACCATTTCCTTGGCTTCTTTCAGACCAAGGCCGGTGATACCGCGTACTGCCTTGATAACAGCAACCTTGTTGTCACCGAAACCGGTCATTACCACGTCGAATTCGCTCTGCTCTTCAGCAGCAGCACCGGCATCACCACCACCGGCCGCAGGTGCAGCAGCCACAGCTGCTGCTGCAGTCACGCCAAACTTCTCTTCCATTGCAGCAATCAGGTCTACGACCTCCATCACTGACATGTTGGAAATTGCTTCTAAAATATCTTCCTGGGATACAGCCATGATTATCTCCTAAAAATAAAATTCTAAATTGGTTACAGTTGAACTCAGGCAGCCTGCTTCTGATCACGAACAGCAGCTATCGTACGAACAAGCTTTCCGGGCACCTCGTTCATGGTGCGGGCAAGCTTTCCGATCGGTGCTTTCATGACAGACATCAGCATACTGATTGCCTGGTCCTTTGTAGGCAGACTTGCAAGACGCTTGACCTCACTGGCGTCATACAACTGGCCGCCAATAGACACCAGTTTGATTACCAGTTTGTCATTCTCCTTGGCAAAATCACTCATGACGCGTGCTGCGCCACCCGGATCTTCCTGGGAAAATGCGAGAACAAGCTGACCCGTCAGTCCCTCATTCATGCAGGCAAAGTCAGTATCCTCAAATGCACGTTTTGCCAGCGAATTCTTTACCACGCGAACAGCAACACCGTCTGCACGTGCCTTGACACGCAGTAGGGTCATCTGCTCTACCGTGATACCCGCATATTCAGCAGCCAGTGCCGAATGCGCGTTCGCAGCGAGTTCGTGAACTTCGGATACGACCACCTGTTTTTGACTAAAACTCAGGCTCATAACACCTCACTTTGCAAAGATCGAAATCCCTGCATCGTCTCACTTCGTTAAACACAGCAACACAAACCACGTGTTGCACCCTATGTGAAGCCCAAGTTGAATCTTCAGGAAACAACCTTCAGGCAACACCATCTACGCAGGCTGGAGACCCATTAAGCACCCCTATCAACAGCGAGTGCACCCGCGGTCTTTGACGGTCGCCGATCAGTAAACTGGCCGGCACCCCAAAGCCTTTTACAAACCACCGTAGTGGTTCGAATTCTTCGCGCCGGAATTAAACCAGCGCTCCGTGATCAACCACGACACCAGGGCCCATGGTTGAGGACACGGAAATCTTTCTGAAATAAACACCCTTCGAGGATGCCGGTTTCAGTTTTTTCAAATCACCAATCAAAAATTCAAGGTTTTCACGCAATGCGGATGCGTCAAATGACGCCTTGCCAATGGTGCAGTGGACAATACCTGCCTTGTCGGCACGAAATCGTACCTGGCCACCCTTGGCGTTATTTACTGCGGTAGCAACATCAGGTGTTACGGTACCGACCTTGGGATTAGGCATCAGACCACGCGGACCCAAGACTCGGCCCAGCTGCCCTACGACGCGCATGGCATCCGGAGCGGCAATGACCACGCCATAGTCCATATCACCCTTTTGCATGGCTTCGGCCAGGTCCTCCATACCCACTGCATCGGCACCCGCCTCTTTGGCGGCCTCGGCTGCATCACCCTGCGCAAAAACGGCCACACGGACAGTTTTACCCGTACCATGGGGCAATACACTGGAACCACGAACAACCTGGTCCGACTTGCGTGGATCGATACCCAGCTTGATACTGACATCAATTGACTCTGGGAACTTGGCCGACGCGCATTCCTTGACCAAATTCAGCGCATCTTCTGCGGCATATTGCTTCTCAGCCTCGATCTTGCTCTGCCATGCTTTCGCACGTTTACTTAGCTTTGCCATGATTAAACCCCCTCCGTTTCAATGCCCATGCTACGCGCACTGCCAGCTATGGTACGGACCGCGGCATCCAGATCAGCGGCCGTCAGATCCGGCTCCTTGGTCTTGGCGATTTCTTCCAGTTGCTCACGAGTAACCTTGCCAACCTTCTTTGTATTTGGCGTCGGGCTACCACTTTGCAGACCGGCTGCCTTTTTCAGCAGGATAGACGCTGGAGGAGATTTGGTAATAAAAGTGAAGCTGCGATCGTTATAAACCGTGATCACAACCGGGATTTTCAAACCCTTTTCCATGTTCTGCGTTTTAGCATTGAATGCCTTGCAGAATTCCATGATGTTCACACCATGCTGACCCAAGGCAGGGCCGACCGGTGGCGAGGGATTAGCCTCGTTCGCTGGCACTTGCAGCTTGATGTACGACTGTATCTTCTTAGCCATTACTCACTCCCCGGGTTCAAACGCTAAAGTCCGGCTTTAGCTCCCCGATACCTGCAGATCGAAATCTGCGATTAACAAACAGCCCGGTCGTCAGTGACGCCCAGACCAACATAAAATAACTAACCTTTTTCTACCTGGCTAAACTCCAGATCAACTGGCGTTTCACGACCAAAAATCAGTACGGCAACTCTCAGGCGGTTCTTTTCATAATCCACCTCTTCGACCACACCGTTAAAGTCGTTAAACGGTCCGTCAATGACCCGAACCACCTCACCTGCCTCGAACAGCACCTTCGGCTTCGGCTTGTCGACGCCTTCCT
>JBFFRZ010000125.1:0-7944 GCA_041572715.1 Gammaproteobacteria bacterium | reverse complement strand
GCAAACTAACCGTGCCTAATATAGCAAGCGCTGTTATGCGCAATAGCGCTGAAAATTTCATTCTGATTCCCCCAGGAAAAATTACTGTCTTTAATTAGGGCGAAGGTTAGCAATTAAGCTGCTTAAAATCCAGCTTGAGCTTCAAAACTTTCGGCTAACCTATTGTAGATCAGGTACTTTTTCTTTTTTGCACCGCCTCCCGGGTGTAGCGTCCGGGGGAGCGAACCTTTTCCAGGAAAAAGCTGACATCATCAGCGAGCCGGGAGCTGCTTTCGAGTGCTTCCCGGATCGAGCCAATGATCTCGGCGTCATTCACCTGGTCGCGGCTGATACAGCCCGCGGTCGATAACAGCAGCAACGCTGCGTGCAGCTCCAACTGACGCCTGCTACGGCCATCTTCCTTGCGCACCACGGGGAAACCATGCAGCCAGGCCTCCTCCATGAAGCCAAGGATATTTTCTATGGTTTCTACCGAAACAGACTCGTAGGCATCTATTGGTGAGCTCATTGGCTACTCCATGGAAACCGATTGCCTGGTGATGGATGGATCAGGCCAGAGCACCGCCGCAGGAAGAGCCCTGCCCGGCAGTACACCCATAGCAGTGATCCGCTACCGCGATGGGTAAACCTTCAATATCAGTACCCAGCAGGTCCCTGATATGGGTTTTGGGGAGGTTATTATATGCCAACGGCAGGTCCAGCATCTGATTGAAATCACAGTCGTAGACATAGCCTTGCCAGTCGACACTGATCAGGTCATGGCACATAACCTGCCCAAGGTTGACATCGGAATAACTCGATTTCAGCAGGTCCATGTATTCCCCGAATTGTCCCTTCGAAACCAGGGTGCTGCCGAAGCGTTGAATAGGCATATTGGTTATCGTGAGCAGGCGGTTGAACACAATGCCAAATTGTTCGAGCAAATGCTTTTTATAGTCCTGCTCCAGTGTCACCTGTGGCGGCGGCAGGCTTGGTCCCTGCGGGTTGTAGACCAGGTTCAGCTGTAATCCGGAATCATTTTTACCATAGCCCAGTTGATTGAGCTGCCTTAGAGCATCGATGCTTTTGCCAAACACCCCGTCACCTCGCTGCGAATTAACATTCTCCTCCAGGTAGCAGGGCATGGAGGCAACCACCTCGACCCGGTGTTCCGCCAGAAAGTCGGCCAGGTCTTCCTGACCGGGTTCGCCAAGGATGGTCAGATTACAGCGATCGATGACATGAATGCCGGCGCTGCGGGCGGCCATGACCAGGTATCTGAAATGCGGGTTGAGTTCCGGAGCGCCACCGGTAAGGTCTAGCGTGCTTGCTGAAGATGCCCGCAGGAAGTCGATCAGTGTGTCGATGGTTTCCCGGCGCATGACTTCCTTGCGTTTGGGACCGGCATTTACATGGCAGTGCAGGCAGGATTGATTACAGCGATAGCCGAGGTTTGCCTGCAGGGTTGTCAGTCCACGTCTCCTGATCGGCGGGAAGTCTGTTTGACGCAGCAATGGCAGGGTCGCATGCATGCGCTTATTTCAGTGCCTGCTCAATGGCGCCTGTCACGGCCTCATCGATTTCTTTCAAAATGGGCAGGGCTTTGCTGTCACTGGCAAAGATGGAAGGCCTGGCGAATAATGCCGTCGTGCTCCCCTGTTTATGGATCAGGGTAACACGCATCGGGCACAGGGCCAGCATGCTGGTGTCGGCATTGCCTACCTGGTTGGCATACCAGCCGTTGCAAATGATCATGACTTTCTGTTGTTCCAGTTTGTTCAGGTTGTAATCCTCCCACTTGTCCTTGAATCGGGCAAGGCTATCGCCCATGTCGATCTCATGAATGACATAAAAACGGTTGTCCTCGAGTGCGGCATAAACTTTACTGTAGGCGGTATCGAAATCCATGCTGACGGTTTTGCTGTAGATCCCCCCGGCCGTGGCACAGGAGATACCGGCAAGTGATATCAGGCAAAAAAGTAAGATTCGTCGCATGGTAATCTCCGGGGTCGTTATCTAACTGACCATGTTCTGATCAAGGGGTTCATTCTTGTTGGGCTGTGGTATATGAATGGCCGTGTCAGCATGTTATGCAGGCAAAGGTTGTCTGTGTTTTTCGGTAAATCAATGCAGGGTGTCATGCCAACCCACTCTTCCGCAGACCGCGCATGTCTGATGCCGCAACACTACCCCGGGTGGATATAGCAAAGTCGCCAGTCGAACGGCGCTCGCATAATGCATGTACCATGGTCTCATGTGGGCATTCTAACGTGATAGAGTGTGATATAAAGCGATTAAGATGCAGGTAAACGGAACAGCAGAATGATCGACAGTAATTACCCCTTTAGCCGTATGCGCAGAATGCGAGCAGATGATTTTTCGCGTCGCCTCATGCGTGAAAACCGGATCACCCCTGATGACCTTATTCTCCCGATGTTCGTGCTGGAGGGGAATAATCAACGAGAGCCGGTGCCTTCAATGCCCGGCGTAGACCGGCTATCCATTGACCTGATGCTGGACGAAGCGAGGCAGCTGGCAGAACTGGGTGTGCCAGCGGTTGCGCTGTTTCCGGTGACACCGGCAGAGGCCAAATCGGAAGATGCAGCAGAGGCCTATAACCCGCAGGGGTTGGCACAGAGAGCAGTTCGGGCATTGAAAGAAGCACTGCCGGAGCTAGGCGTCATTACGGACGTGGCGCTGGACCCGTTCACGACGCATGGGCAGGATGGCCTGATCAATGATCGGGGCTATGTCATGAACGATGAGACCGTTGAGGTTCTGGTCAGGCAGGCCGAGTCACACGCACAAGCAGGGGCAGACATTGTTGCGCCCTCCGATATGATGGATGGACGTATCGGGGCCATTCGCGAACAGCTCGAACATACCGGTTACCGGAACACCAGGATACTGGCCTACTCGGCAAAATATGCCTCCAGCTTTTATGGCCCTTTCAGGGATGCAGTCGGTTCAGCTGGCAACCTGGGTAGCGGCAATAAATATACCTACCAGATGGACCCGGCGAATACCGACGAAGCGATTCGCGAGGTCGCGCTGGACTTGCAGGAGGGCGCCGATATGGTGATGGTCAAACCCGGTATGCCCTATCTTGATATCGTGCGACGGGTAAAGGACAGTTTCGGGGCCCCGACCTTTGTCTACCAGGTCAGTGGTGAATACGCGATGCTCAAGGCCGCAGCACTCAATGGCTGGCTTGATGAGAAAGCGGTCGTGATGGAGTCATTGTTGAGCATGAAAAGGGCCGGCGCTGATGCCGTGTTGACGTATTATGCGAAGCAGGTAGCGCAGTGGCTAAATGAGTAGTGAACCCATTACCGGATAATTGCTCAGGCGTTGCGCCTGGCTAGCCGACCTTGATCCTTACCACCTTCATGTACTCAAAATCCATTCCTGCCACTTTTTCCGTTACCGGGTAGTAAGTCAGGTTTACCCGCTGTCCATTGATATTTTTGTAGGCGGTCTTTCGATTAAACCTGAACGGAACATCGCAGCCTTCTATCATGATGGTATTGATAATCCACCCGCCTGAATTGCGCTGTACATGCGAAACGACCTTGACCAGTTCGCTATGCGTTAGCTGCTGATGCTTTGCGGTAAGGTCCCCGGCTTTAACTTTTACTGACATACTGTCCGAGTGCGTTGGCCGATACCGGTTTGTGCAGATAATAACCCTGCGCATGAGTAAAGCCGACTTCCCTGACCCTGGAGTAGATCTCCTGGTCTTCAATGCCTTCTGCTACCAGTCGGTATCCTGCCTCGAGAATCATTTTGGCCAGGGACTCTACGATAACTGCATCCTTGTCTTTACCGTTAAGCGTTTGAACCAGGGAGATATCAAACTTTACACCATCTATGGGCATTCTCGTCAGGTAGCGTATTGATGAGTAACCATTGCCAAAGTCATCCAGCATGATCTCAAAGCCGGCCTCCCTGAGGATCTCCAGGTTTTCTGATGCCTGTTGTAGCCTGTTCATCAGTGATGTTTCGGTAATTTCAAGGCATAGCTGGTTCTGCCTGTGACGATTAGCCAGCGCCAGTAAACGCTCGATCATGGGTGAGGACAGGATGCTGAGACCGGACAGGTTGATCGATAGATGAGCATTTTCAGGGAGTTCTTTATCAGCGAGCTGCCTGTCCAGCTGCTTGATGACCGTAGTATCAAACTCAACCTCAACGCGACGATCATGAATGACAGGGAATATCTTATCGGGATACATCAGCTGCCCGCTGTCATTGATGCGAACCAGCACTTCATAGCAGTCAATTTTATCTGATTGGCAGTCGACAACAGCCTGGAAATGCAGCTCTAATGATTCACCAGTGGTTATCGCGCTATGAACTGTACTGGTAATATGATTGTTCAGTAACACGAGTGAATCATTGAGCATGCTATCGTCATAGATGGCGATTTTGCTCTTGCCAGGTCGCTTGGCCTGATACATGGCTGTGTCAGCCTGATGATGCAGTTCGTGCAAGTGTTCAATATTCGTCGCAGGTGTACATGCGAGCCCTATGCTAACCTGAAGCGGCTCACTGATGCCGAGGGCAGTGGTATCAATCGAGCCAACCTTCTCAACACAACGCTGGGCTATCATCGCCGCTTCATCTTTGCTCGCATCCAGGAACAGTGTTGCGAATTCGTCTCCGCCCAGCCGATAGAGCTTGTCGCCATCTCTCAGGCATTGTTGAATGCTACTGCTTATCTCTATCAGTACCTTGTCACCAATGTTGTGGCCGTAGGTATCATTGAGGGTTTTAAACCGGTCACAATCGATCAGCATGAATGCAATGTCTATACGGCTGCCCTGGATGGCGGTTTCAATATGCTGCCAATCCATCTCAAACGCCCGTCGGTTGAACACGCCGGTCAACGCATCATTGTGTGCCTGCAACCATAGCTCCCGGTTTTTTTCATCCAGATCAGCGTTCATCTCGGAAATCTTGAGATGATATTCCTCCATAGAATTACACACGAGCTGTAGTTCCTTTAGCATGAAACTGCAGGGCTGCGCGTTGTCTGATAAAGCGGGTGTGCTTTCCAGGCCTGAAATATGTTGAGCAAACTTTCTAATCGGGTTCACAATCAGGACAATGGCGAAAACAATAAACAGCACGGACAGAAAAACAATCAGTGCAGCTGAGCGGTACAGGTTTTCATTGACCAGGTTGCGCAGCGCTACAGCATGCTCACTGACTTTCGTGGTGTAGTTGGCGATCAGTACCAGCTGAGTGAGCGAGGGGAGATATTGTGCATTAGCATCAAAACGCAGACTCGACATATTGATGCCTTGTATCGGGAATATATCCTCAAGGCTTTTTTCCAGTTTGATTTTCAGCAGGATGTAGCCAATGGTACCGCGCCGATCTGAATTGATTGGGGCGCTATAAAAAATGCTGTGTTCATCACCTTCTGCATATATCGTGTATCCGGATCGTTGATCAAGCACTTTTGGCATGCCTTCCCTTGGGTGATCGGCGAGAGATTTACCCGTGTGGTTATACAGCTCAATAGCCTGAATGGTACTGAAATAGAAAGACTGGGAGATAACCCGTGAGTCACGCCAGTATTCGTAATATGCGGGATAGGCCAGTTGCTGACGCGTCTCTTGCCAGTCGCCAATGTCCCTGGCCGTATCTTCGATTAACCGGTCCAGTCGCGCAAGATTTTGCCTTAGCTGCATTGCAGCCTCTGCAGACTGCTTTGATCCGATTTTATGTTCGAGGTCAGTGAATTCGTTATAGATTGCAAAGCCGAGCACACCAAACGCAATAGACGTGATAATGATAAAGACCAGTGAATATTGCGTAATGCTGGGCCGGAAGATCATTGCGATTCTTCCAGGATTTCGATCACTTTATCGTGTAAATCAAACTCTCCGGTGCCGGAGAAAAAGTGGTTGGCGCCCTCGATCCTGTGAACCTGCATATTTGGTAACTCGAGCGAGGATAACCATGGGACATGCTGCGCATAGTCCTCGTCACCCAGAATAATGTGTACCGGAACTGTTACGTCGCTCAACTGCCCTGAGACTTTATTATCATCCCATGTGGCCAGATCAAGATATGTATCCCGGGCGGTTACATAGTTATTGCAATAACTGAACTTGAATTGACCCAGCCGGTTGGGATTGCCCTGTTGCCTGTCGCTGAGCGCGAATTCAAGTTGGGTTGGATCTATGGCTGCTGCGCCATAGGGTCCTACGGTAACAAGGCTGATCAGTAACATTGATTGCAGCTGTGCTTCATCCTGGTAGCCAAGAATCTGCAGGGCGCCGGAGGAATGGCCCATGGCAACAATTGGCGATTTAGTCGTACGCTTCAGCCAATTGACCCAGAAAGCAATTTCATCGATATCCTGGTCCAGGGTGTGCATGTGGATGGCTTCGCACTCGAGGCTTTGTTTGCGGTTACTGATACCCAGTGAAAGATTGGGCACGAGAACGCCATACCCGTTATCGGTCAGGTTGTCTGCAAGGCCGGCTATGGTAGAAAAATGATAAGTCTGTTGCAGGGGGTGGATGAGTAATACCACGGGTTTGTCTGGTTCGGCAGGCTCATACATTGCATTGACGCGGATGCCGTCAGGCAATTCTTCGTTGATCTGCTCAGCTTGTAATGTGGTCGGAGCAACGCTGGTTAGCAGCAACAGGCCGATAAAGATAGTTCTCATGACTGCTGATCCTGAAAAAGGCTGGATCAAGTTTGTTTGACTTGCTCTGCAGAATCAAGTCAGGCTACAGACCGGTGGTAGGCAATACTATGTTCATGGACCGTGTCTACTAGCACCTTGACGTTTTCAGGGTCGATATCCGGGGTTACCCCGTGTCCCAGGTTGAATACATGGCCACTACCCGTACCAAAATCATCAATGATGCGTTTGACCTCAGACGCGACCCGCTCGGGACTCGCGTACAGCGCGCTCGGGTCAAGATTGCCCTGCAGCGCGACCCGGTCTCCTACGAGCGCCCTTGCCTTCTTGATAGGCATTGTCCAGTCCAGTCCAAGCGCATCACAGCCGGTGTCAGCCATAGCTTCCAGCCAGAGGCCGCCGCCCTTGGTAAACAGGATGACCGGCACGCTGCGCCCGTTGGCTTCGCGGCAGAGTCCATCAATGATCTGCTGCATGTAATGCAGCGAAAATTCATGGTAGTGCGGTTCGCTAAGCATGCCACCCCAGGTATCAAAGACCATCACAGCGTGAGCGCCGGCGGCAATCTGGGCATTGAGATAGGCGGTAACTGACCGGGCCAGTTTATCCAGCAGCTGATGCAGCAGTTCGGGCTTATCGTAAAGCATAGCCTTGGCGTGGGAAAAAGTTTTCGAACCACGGCCCTCGATCATATAGGTTGCAAGCGTCCAGGGGCTGCCGGAAAAACCGATGAGCGGTACCCGGCCATCAAGCGCTGCCGTAATGGTGCGAACCGCGGCCGGTACATAGGCCAATTCTTCCTCAGGGTCGGGGATACCGATTTTATCAACATCCGCGCGCGTTCGAACGGGCCGCTCGAACGCGGGCCCTTCCCCTTCTGTAAAATACAGCCCGAGGCCCATGGCATCCGGAATGGTCAATATGTCGGAAAACAGAATGGCGGCATCCAGCTCAAAGCGTTCCAGGGGTTGCAGGGTGACTTCACAGGCGAGCTCGGGGTTCTTGCACAGGTCAAGAAAGCTGCCTGCCTTTTTACGTGTCGCACGGTATTCAGGCAAATAGCGCCCTGCCTGCCTCATGATCCAGACGGGTGTCTTGTCAACCGGCTGCCGCAGCAGGGCCCTGAGAAAACGATCATTTTTAAGTTCAGCCATGGGGTACCTAAGGCATAGCGCAAGGTGCGCGGGTCATCTGCAAGCTGTCGTCATCAGTGAAACAACAGGATGTAGAAAGGATAAAAGTGTATATGCGGGGCATGATACAGGTCAGGTTGCGTAAGGCGGGTCTGTGACCGCGTC
>JBFFRZ010000124.1:0-7955 GCA_041572715.1 Gammaproteobacteria bacterium | reverse complement strand
GACGGTGCATGCCGGTATCCACTTTTAACCAACACTTGATGGGCGTATCTACGCGTGCAGATTCAAGCAGCGATAACTGGTATTCACTATGGATAACAACCTGCAGGTGATCCTGCACGCACTGCCCGATATCTGCCGCTTCGGCAATACCCTGAAGTACCACGATGTCATGCTCCGGCATAATGGATCTGAGCTGCTGCGCTTCCTGCATGGTACCTACTGCCAGCGCGTCAGCCGCGGCCATGCTTTTCGCAACTGTTTCCAGACCATGCCCATAGCCATTCGCCTTGATTACTGCCAGTACTTTGGAGTTCGGCGCCAACAGCCTCACCTGCTGGAGATTGTGCTTTAGCGCCCGGCTATCAATGACTGCAGTAGCCTGGGACTGCCCAGACACGGGACCACTCAAAACCCGTCTCCATCTCCTCCGGTGTAGACCTCGGGAATAAAGTTTTCAAAGCGGGTGTATTGCCCGAGAAATGTCAGTCGATCAATCCCGATGGGACCATTTCTCTGCTTGCCGATGATGATTTCTGCCGTACCCTTTTCCGGGCTGTCTTCATTATAAACCTCGTCACGATAAATGAAGACAATAAGGTCGGCGTCCTGCTCGATCGCACCGGACTCACGCAGGTCCGACATGATCGGACGCTTGTTGGGACGCTGTTCCAGCGAGCGGTTTAACTGGGATAATGCAACAACCGGCACCTCCAGTTCCTTGGCCAGGGCCTTGAGGGACCGTGAGATTTCCGAGATTTCAGTTGCCCGGTTTTCACTGGAACCATGTACCTGCATCAGTTGCAGATAATCAATCACGATCATACCCAATCCATGTTCACGTTTGATACGGCGGGCACGTGCCCGTATTTCGGTAGGACTCAGGGCAGAACCGTCATCGATATATATCGGCGCCGACTGCAGTATCGATATTGCCGAGGTTACCCTTGGCCAGTCCTCCTCGCTCAGCTTGCCGGTACGAATTTTTTGCATCTCGATACGCCCCAGTGATGCCACCATTCTCATGGCCAGCGCATCGCCGGGCATTTCCATACTGAATATGGCGACTGTCTGTTTGGTCTTGATTGCCACGTTTTCGGCAATGTTCATGGCAAAAGAGGTTTTACCCATGGAGGGGCGCCCGGCGATAATGATCAGCTCCCCCGGCTGCAAACCGGAAGTGCGTTCATCAAAATCATCATAGCCAGTAGGCAGTCCGGTAATTGAACTACCCTCGTTATATAGTTTGTCGATGCGGTCTACGACCTTGGTCAGCAGGCTGGGCAGGGGCAAGAATCCCTGTTTGCCCCGCATGCTCTGGTCTGCAATCCGAAATACTTTCTGCTCGGCCGAATCCAGCAGTTCTCGGCTGTGTCGACCATCAGACTGGTAACCGTCATTGGCAATGTCCGTGCCGACCCGAATAAGCTGGCGCAGGATGGAACGCTCACGCACAATTTCGGCATAAGCATCGATATTTGCCGAGCTGGGCGTTTCATTGGCCAATGTTGCCAGGTAAGTGAGACCACCCACGCCATCCAGCTCTTTTTTACTGTCCAGCCTTTCCGAAAGTGTAACCACATCAAATGGCTTGTTCTCGTCAGCAAGCTGGGCAATCACACTGAATATCAAGCGGTGATCAGACCGGTAAAAATCGTCTTCATTGACCTTGTCCCCAATCTTGTCCCAGGCCTGGTTATCCAGCATCAGGCCACCCAGTACCGATTGTTCAGCCTCAATGGAGTGAGGCGGCACGCGCAGGGAACGCGGCTCGTCATCCGGGTATTCAAGCTGGGCTATCTGGGAGTCACTCATGAACGGTCAGGTGGTATCGCAACAGGGGGAGTATTGTATGACCAACGGCCCCGGAACTGAATCACGGCTCACTAATATAAGCCAATATCATGTCGAAAATTACCGTTTCGACTTGCAGGATTCTGACATCTCGCTTCCACTGACTGCCGCCCCACGCACGGTAAGTGCCATGAAATACACGGGGCTCGATATCCATGCTGGTATGCACATGGCTCCTCAGCATAAAAAAAGGCCGCACAGTCCACTGCGCGGCCTTTTAACAGGACAGAACTGAGGATAGGACTGTCTTATTCTTCAGCGTCGACCGTAATCGACAGCTCAACGTCTATGTCCGCATGCAGATGCAAAACGACGTCATACATGCCCACCATGCGGATCGGGCCTTCTGGCATCCTGATCTCTTTCTTTTCGACTTCCAGACCTGCGGCGGTAATTGCATCCGCGACTTCCCTCGGGCCTATTGAACCAAATAACTTGCCCTCGGTACCCGCCTTGCCCACGATCACGATCTTGAGCCCTTCTGCCTTGGCCTTGCGCTCTTCTGCTTCAGCCTTGGCTTCTGCAGCCAACTTTTCCAGCTCAGCCCGACGCGCCTCAAATTCCGCCACGTTCGTGGCCGTGGCAAATTTTGCCTTACCGGAAGGCACCAGGTAGTTTCTGGCAAATCCGGGTTTTACGCTGACCTTCTCGCCAAGGTCACCCAGATTATCCACTTTTTCCATCAATATAACGTCCATAACGTCACCATCTCTCGTTCAAATTTATTCCGTTTTGTCTGGTTTACCCTTAGTGGGCATCCGACGTCTAAAATCCAGCCAGGTATCCACCAATCCCAAACCGGATATTACCGGGCTGGCATAGTTGGGCACCAGGGCAATTAACAGGTACAAACTTACTAACCACCCGATACTCAGTCCTGCTGCTGCGATCAGGCTATGTACGACAGCCATACCCTGAAAAAAATACAGCAGCCATAATACCGTGGCCATATCCGTGGATATGGCGAACTTGCCAATCATCGAGACAAGCAGCAAGACAATCAATACTGTCGCTGTCCCCTTACCCAGGCGCAGTGCATGAAACTCCTGCCTGAAGCCACCCGGGTTATACAGCATCGCCTGCCACCAACGCGCCAGCAGCAGACTCATAATCAGAACTACACTAACCAGGGCCGCCATACCACCGGTCAGCACACTTGCCAGCGTTGTCATCAGCTGGTCAAGTTCAGCTTCACTTGACAGGAGCTGCTGATCGGCAAAAACCGGTCGCAGATGCTGCTCAAGCAATACCAGCCAAAAACCGGCCGGGTCCGTCACCACCAGGTAAAACCCGGTAACACCCGCAATGCCTATCAGACCCACTGTGTTGATCATCCAGGCGGGCGCCGAAGTCACCCGGTAAACCTGCGCCACAACCCAGGTCATCAACCATAACAACGCGACAATCAGCAGGTCAGCCTTGAGTGCCTGTACGGTAATCAGACTGACACTTACAAACAACGCGATACAACCTGCCATCACGACCGCCCCTTCCCTCACACCTTTTCTCATGGTGACCAGGGCCAGGCTCGCCAGGCTCATTAACAACAACGGAGGAAACGCAAAACTGATGGCCGCGAATCCGCCTGTTGCGACCAGGCCATTCATTCTCCTGGTCATAATCCATGCTGCCAAAGCACGCATAATTTGAGCAAGGCTACGTCAGTCAGCCTTGTTCCTGAAATCAGTTATGTGCGTCAGAATATGGCAGCAATGACAGATAACGCGCGCGCTTTACTGCTGTTGCCAGCTGGCGCTGATATTTGGCACTGGTACCTGTGATACGGCTGGGCACAATCTTGCCTGTTTCCGTAATGTATTCCTTAAGTGTATCCAGGTCCTTGTAATCAATTTCCTCAACACCTTCAGCAGTGAAACGGCAGTATCTTTTACGTCTGAAAAATCGACTCATTTTAATGTCTCCGTAGCGGGTCAGGCAGTTGCCGTATCTGTTTCTGGACTTTCGTCAGTATCATCATCAGCGTCATCGATGACCGGCTGGCTGTCCTTTTCATCACCCTTGGCGAGGGGCGACACATCGGTATGCGCCTTCTTGGTACGCAATATCATGTTACGGATCACTGCGTCATTGAAACGGAAAGTATTTTCCAGCTCATCAACCGGGCCCTGACCGCATTCAATGTTCATCAGCACGTAGTGTGCCTTGTGAATATCCTGGATCGGGTAGGCAAGCTGACGACGGCCCCAGTCTTCGAGCCGGTGAATAATACCGCCATCGGATTCAATCATGGTGCGATAGCGCTCGATCATGGCAGGAACCTGCTCACTCTGGTCAGGGTGGACCAGAAACACGACTTCATAGTGTCTCATTATTGCTCCCTTCGGGTTAATGCCTCCCGTAAATCAATAAGTTACGGTGAGACAAGGAGGTGTTAAAACGGAGCCAGGCTCCGAAAGGCCGCGGATTGTACTGCATGATGACCACATTATCAACGCGGACACCTCCATACCTGAAGGCCGGTCAGCCTGCCTGGCGAATCACGCGAAAAGTAATGGGATAACGGAATTCCTGCCCGTTAATGGTCCTGACGGCCGCGAGGATGATAGCAATGATATGAAACCCGATCACCAGGGCCAGAAACAGAAAACCGATCAGGATAAATATCAGGATGTAACTGAAGATCAGGTAAAACGTAATGCTCAGCTGAAAATTCAGTACTTCACGTCCCTGCCGGTCTATGTAGGGTGACTCGCTGCGCTTGATCGACCACAGAATCAGGGGTACCAGTATATGGCCCAGCGGTATACCGATGTAACTGCTCAACCCGGCAACATGCATCCACATCGCGTAGGTACGTTCACTATCTGAAACGGCCATTTAAACTTATTTTCCCTGCAGGATTCTTTGTCTGACGACTTCGAATAATACTATGCCGGTAGCCACCGATACATTCAGGCTTTCGACACCACCGAACATGGGTATATGTACCAGTTGATCGCAATGTTCCTGTGTGAGTCTACGCATACCCTTACCCTCGCTCCCCATAACGATTACCCGTGGCCCGGTAAGATCAGCTTCGTAAAGACTCACGCCGGACATTGCCGTACCTGCAATCCACAAACCGGCCTGCTGCAAATGGCCCAGCGTTCTCGATAAATTCGTAACCTGCAGGAAAGGTATTCGCTCAGCCGCGCCACTGGCCGATTTGCGCACGGTCGCATTGAGACCCACGGCACGATCCTTGGGTGCGATCACAACATCCACCCCGGCAGCATCAGCGGTCCTCAGGCAGGCTCCCAGATTATGCGGATCCGTGATGCCGTCCAGCACCAGTAGCAGCGGGCTTTCTCCGGCGGTTCCCAGCAGTTCATCAAGATCTTTCTCAGTGTATACAGTGCTTCCCCGGGTCAGCAGCACAACACCCTGGTGTACCTGGCCCTCGGACCTTGCGTCGAGATCATCCCTGGAAACAAATTCAGGATGAATCGAATGTTGTTTGGCTAGATCCATGATCGACTGCATGCGACGGTCATGACGCTTGCGGTCAACCAGCAATTGAATAACCGCTTCGGGTGCTGTTTCAATGGCTGACTTGACTGCATGCAGGCCGCAGATGACCGAAGTGGTCATGAACGTCTGCCCCGACGGCGTGCCCTCCGGGTCTTTTTGGTTGCTGGCGGGTTCTTTAGTATATCCGCTAACTCGACAGGCTCCAGGTCGATTTTCCGTTCGTCAACACTGACTCGTATCACGCGAACCCTGATTTGCTGCCCGATGCGAAAGACTTCCCCGCTATGCTCCCCGGCCAGCCGATGATGCACGGCGTCATGATGAAAATAATCGTGCCCCAGCGAAGTGACATGGACCAGCCCGGATATACCGAAATCAGCAATATCGACAAACAGACCAAAACTGTAGACCCCCGAAACGACACCATCAAATTCGTCCTCGGTATGATCACGCAGGTATTCACACTTTAATGCCTCGACAACATCCCAGCTTGCTTCATCCGCGCGACGCTCGTTGCTTGAGCAATGATGGCCGTGCCTTTCCATATCCACATAACTGTATTCATAGTCCTTTGCCTTGCCACCGTTCAGTATGTGTCTTATGGCCCTGTGTACCAGCAGGTCAGGATAACGCCTGATGGGCGAGGTAAAATGCGCATACTGTTCCAGTGCCAGACCAAAGTGACCCTCGTTTTTGGGTTGATAAACGGCCTGCTTGAGTGAACGCAACATTACCGTTTGTATCACCTGCACATCGGGCCGCTGCTTTGCCTCGGATAACAGGTTGGCATAATCCCCGGGCTTTGGCTTTTCGCCGCCACTTAAGGATAAACCGACACCCGATAAAAACTGCTGCAATGATTCAAGCCGGTCTGCCTCCGGCCCACCATGCACGCGGTAAAGGGCGGGCATTTTATGTTTTTCAAGAAATCGTGCCGCCGCGATATTCGCGGTAATCATGCATTCTTCGATGAGCTTATGTGCATTATTTCTGACCACGGGAACAATTGATCTGACCGCACCACTCTCATCAAAGTCAAAGCGGGTTTCGGTTGTTTCAAAATCAATGGCGCCTCTTCTGCGGCGTGCTTTTGCCAACGCACGGTACAGCGCATAAAGATTTTCCAGGTGGGGCACCACCGTGTCGTATTGTTTTCGTAAGTTCTTGTCGCCTGAGTCCAGCATGGCGGCGACCTTGTTGTAGGTCAGGCGTGCATGAGAACGCATCACTGCCTCGTGGAACTGGATCTTGCCGAGTTTGCCTTTACGGCTGATCTGCATTTCACACAGCATGCACAGCCGGTCAACATCAGGATTTATTGAACATAGTCCGTTGGATAATACTTCTGGCAACATCGGCACCACGCGGTCGGGGAAATAGGTCGAGGTGCTGCGCTCATAGGCCTCGTCATCCAGCGCCGTGCCGGTCTTCACATAGGCAGAGACATCGGCGATGGCCACCAGCAGGCGCCAGCCCTGATCGCTCGGTTCACAGTAAACGGCATCGTCGAAATCCCGCGCATCCTCCCCATCAATGGTTACCAGTGGTAGATGACGGATGTCATAGCGTCCCTTGAACTGGCTCTCCGGGACCTGCTTGCCGTAGCCGGCGATCTCACCCTCAACCGCATCACTCCAGACATGGGGTAGGCCAAAATTGCGAATAGCCAGCTCAATGTGGATGGATGGATTGAGGTCGCTGCCCAGTATTTCCTTTACCCGACCAATAGCCTGCGCGCGTTTGGTCGGATACTCGATGATGTCCACAACTACAAAATCGCCGGGCTGAGCCTTCCCTTCTTCGCCGGGTGGCACCAGGATATCCTGGTACAGCCGCCGATTTTGGGGTGTCACAAAACCGATTTTACCTTCACAGTGAAACTGGCCCGAAATTTCTGTCAATCCACGCTGAAGCACTTCAACCAGTTTGCCTTCGCGGCGACCGCGCTGGTCACGACCAGACTCCCTGACCAGCGCACGATCCCCGTGCAGCAGGCTCAGCATTTGCTTGGGGGCGAGGAACAGGTCATCCCCGCCCGCATCGGGGATCAGGAAACCGAAACCATCGGGGTGCGCTGTTACTGTACCGGGAATCAAATCTGCCTGGCTAACGACACCAAATTCGCCCTTGCGGTTACGGAACAGCTGCCCGTCACGTACCATAGCGTTCAATCGTCGCTGCAAGGCAACCTGCTGATTGTCTTCGCTATAGTCCAGCAGATCGGTCAGCTGCTCAAACAGCAGCGGCCCCTGCGACTCCTCAAAGCATTGCAGCAGGAATTCCCTGGATGCAATCGGTTGCTCGTAACGGTTGGCCTCACGCCGTGCGTGTGGGTCTTTGTGCTTTTTCTTTGACATAGTTTATTGATAATACCCGAGTCGGGCGCTCCATGGGGAAACATTGACATTGACCAGTCAGGTCGGTAAATTGCGCGGCCTTCATCCTTCGGGCCGAGGTGGTGAAATTGGTAGACACGCTAGCTTCAGGTGCTAGTGGGGGCAACCCCGTGGAGGTTCAAGTCCTCTCCTCGGCACCATTAACTCATAAGTACAATTGACCTCTTAGTGCCCAGCCTCGAGCGCATACTGAATATGCTCACTGGTAAAACCGCGCTGCTGCAGGAAACGTGAACG
>JBFFRZ010000123.1:0-7964 GCA_041572715.1 Gammaproteobacteria bacterium | reverse complement strand
GGGGGGGGGCGGGGCTCAGAGGCCCACGCTCCCCCTCCCTCAGCGCCGCAGAGATCCGAATTTCAGCCTGCATTATTATTAGCCCGGAGTGCAGACCGCCGGTCATCCTCTCTACAGTGGCGCCATATAATCATATAAAACAATGAAATACAATTAGTTAGTTAACTATTTTAATTAGCATTATTCTAATATTTATATATCTTATTGTTTTTTATATTTTATTTCGGATTCAATTAGCTCGAGAATAAGGCCTATGGACTGGCCTTCGGCATGCTGATTCATGGCATCGATATACGGATCACGCTGCTCATACAGCTGACGAACCCGTTTCAGCAACGTCTTGCCGGTCAGCTCCTCTTCCTGCAGCACCATGCTGTAGCCCTGCCGTTCAAATGATGCGGCATTCAGGATCTGGTCGCCCCTGCTTGCCTTACGCGACAGCGGGATCAGCAAGTTGGGTTTATGCAATGCCAGCAGCTCAAACAGCATGGTGGCCCCTGCCCTGGAAATCACGATATCCGTGATCGCGAACAGGTGTTTTAACTGCTCGTTCAGGTATTCATACTGCCGGTAACCACCAAGACGAGTGAGCGTCTGCTGTATATGCCCGGCACCGCAGATATGAACCACGTTGAATGTATCCAGTAATTCTTCCAGCACCTCACGTACTGCCCGGTTAATCACCTCCGAGCCCAGGCTGCCTCCGACCACCAACATCAAGGGCCGATCTTCTTCAAATCCAAGCCACTGACGCGCGTTGTCACCATCGCCATGCAACAACTCTTCTCGTACGGGTATGCCGGTATAGACCGCTTTAACGGCTGGAAGGTGATCAGATGTTTCCGGAAAGCTGTAACAGACCTTGCGAGCAAACGGCAGGGATAAGCGGTTCGCCAGCCCCGGAGTCATATCTGATTCATGGATAATCACCGGTACCCGCAACAGCCAGGCCGCCCAGACCACCGGGGTGGCGACAAACCCTCCCTTGCTGAACAGCAGGTTCGGCCGATGCCTCAGCATCAAGCCGACCGCCTGGACAAATCCGCCGATGACCCTGAGTACATCGGTAAAATTCTGCCAGTCAAAATAGCGGCGCAACTTGCCGGCCGCGATCGCATGATACGGGATGTTCAGCGGCTCAATTAACCTGCGCTCTATCCCGCCACTGGACCCGACATACTCAACATGGTAGCCAGCCTTGATCAACCCGGGGATCAGGGCAAGGTTCGGGGTAACATGGCCGGCAGTACCGCCGCCGGTGAGAAAAACCTTCTTCTCCATGCTACCAGGCCCTGAACCGTTTAACTGCGGGCTCCAGCGGTATCATGCTGATGGCGGCCAGCGCCTCAACCCGGTGTGCTGCGAGCGCAATCATCAATTTCATCACCAGCTTACCCATGTCAGTTATTTCCGGAGCATGATAACGCAAACAACCTACGGCGCTTTTCTACTTAACAGGGCATCCAAACCGGATGAATCACCTTCAGGCATAACACCGCAGTCTGCTATCATCCCGGCTCTTTCTGGCATCGATCTAGACTATCAAAGCCCGAACAAATTAGCATCATGCCATAATCATCTAACCAGCCAATCAGACCAACCATAACCACGTACAATGCCAGCCAATAAAGTCCGATTGATATTCCTGCTGACAAGCATGGTGGTTTTCAGCCTGCTCGGTTATCAATGGTGGCCGCGGCCCGCAACAGAATTCACTATCGACAGCGCCGCCAAACCTGACAGTCAGCTACCGCTATACCACGAACAATTCATCAGCTTTCCACAGGCAGAAATCTCTGCTGTGCATGCGGCCTCCGCAACCATGAGACACGATGGAAAAATACTTGTGGCCTGGTTCTCGGGAAGCGAAGAAGGAGCCAAAGATGTGGTGATTGCAAGCACGGTCATCGACCCACAAAACCACGTCATCACGCCGGCCCGCACCATTGCCACCCGACTGCAGACTGAAACAGATACCTGGCGATATATCCGCAAGTTGGGCAACCCCCTGCTCCACCAGTTAACAGATGGGCGGCTGATGCTGCTGTATGTGAGCGTATCTTTTGGTGGCTGGGCAGCCAGCAGCCTCAATGTCCGCTTTTCCGATGATGGCGGACAACAATGGACACCGGCGCGCCGGATTGTCACCTCGCCCTTCATTAACATCAGCACCCTGGTCAAGGGCAAACCATTCAATCTTTCCAATGGCGATGTCGCCATCCCCACCTATCACGAACTCATGGGCAAGTTCGGTGAGTTACTGATTCTTGACGCGCAAGGCCATGTCAAAAACAAGTATCGTCTCAGTTGGGGACGTGAGGCCATTCAACCTTCAGTGGTTCCAGTTTCGGCAAAGGACGCAATCGCCCTGTTACGTGATAGCGGCGAACAGCATAAACGGGTGGCATTAACCCGCACGGATGATTATGGAAAAAACTGGGCCCCACTGGTGCACCTGCAACTGCCCAACCCGAACTCCGCGGTAGCCGCCATGATGACGACGAATAATCGCATCATCATGGTATTCAACAATGACGAAGAAGAGCGCAACAACCTGTCCATGGCGGTATCATCTGACCAGGGGCAGGACTGGAAAATCATACACGTTCTTGAGGACCGCGAGCCGGTACCCGGGAAAAAGATCAAGTACTCCTACCCTTACCTGATCAGGGGTAACAACAACGACTACCACTTGTTTTATACCTGGCAGAAAGAACGCATCAAGTACGTTCACTTCAATGATGCATGGCTGGCGAACCGGCTATGAGTTATCTGCATCATTACTTTGGTTTGCTGGGCTGCATGTTGTTCATGATCGCAGTGCCATTAACGATCATCAGGCAACCTCAATATAGTCGCAAGCTGGTCACGGTGGCCATCTTTGGCTCGATGGCGCTTGCCATCATGCCGGTCTACGACCTGGTGTTGGCGGCGTACGTGAGGGCAGGTCTGGGCAACCTCAGCATCACCAGCATGGTTATGCTGTGTTTTATGATCGCTTCGGCCTATAGCGGCCAGCAATACCTGGCAGCAGAGCGCAAACGTCAACTGTACCAATGCGTCATCATCGGCGCGTTGATTGTTTATCCAACCGGATTGGGCCTCACTCTGTACGATGGTTATGCACTCGGTTACAACAGCTGGCTATTACTGCTGTTGCTGGCCGCATGTGCGGGTATGTATCTATGGAAACAGGCATTCCTGATACCGGCACTGATCATGGTCGCTATCAGCGCATACCTGGTTAATGCAATGGAATCAGACAATCTGTGGGACTACCTGCTGGATCCATGGATTACGCTGATTGCCAGCGGGCACCTGGTCATGCGGGTGATCAGGCTATTCAGGTTCCGACACAGTAATGGTTAACCCGCCTTTTTCTTGTTCATGACAAACCGGGCATAGTCATCTGCACTCATGGGGTGGCCGATAAAATAACCCTGCAGTTCATCGCAACCCATTGCCCGCAGCAATTCCATCTGGGCAATACTTTCTACACCTTCAGCCACCACATCAAGATCAAGCGTGTGGGCCAGTGAAATAATGGCACGAATAATCTCCTGGTCCTCCGGACTGCTGACACAGCCCCTCACGAAAGACTGGTCTATCTTGACCACGTCAACCGGGAAGCGACGCAAATAGGACAGCGATGAATAACCGGTGCCAAAATCATCAACAGCAATACTGAAGCCGATATTTTTCAGTGCATGCAGTTTGCTCAGACTGTCGGCCGTATTTTCCATCAAATGGCCCTCGGTGATTTCTATTTCAAAATTACAGGACTCCAGGCCGCAATCACTGATCGCCGTCGACAACTGTTCAACGATGTTCTGCCTGAAAAATTCCTTGCCACTCAGGTTGATCGAAATCAGTCCAACACCAAGGTACTGCCTGCCCCACTCCCTGGCATGGCGACAGATCTTGTCCCTGACGGCCTTGCCGGCCGCTTCAATCATGCCGGTTTCTTCAAGCACCGGCAGAAATGCGCCCGGGGACAGCAATTCATCTGCACGTTGCCAGCGCATCAGCGCCTCGCAACCTTTTATCACACCGGTTTTGACATCCATTCGGGGCTGAAAATACGGTTCGAACTCATCATTCTCGATCGCGTTACGCACCTCGCCTTCCAGCCGTATTCGTTCATTGGCGATGTCATCCATTTCCTGCAAAAAGAAACGGAAACGGTTACGTCCGTCATTCTTGGCACGGTACATGGCGAGGTCGGCGTTCTTAAGTAACAGTTCAGCCGTATCACCAGCTTCGGGGTATATCGACACTCCTATACTGACGGTCGTGGTGACTGCCTGTCGATGTAGCTGGATCGGCGCCCTCATGACCTCGAGCAGTTCATTGGCAAAATGGGCAAGTTCTGATTCATCACGGACGTTATGCATCACGATGACAAACTCATCGCCGCCCCACCTTGCCAGCAGATCATGTGGCTCAACCAGTTCCTTGATCCGACTTGCGACTTCTTTCAGCAGCACATCACCATAGCCATGCCCCAGGGTGTCATTGATATCCTGAAAGCGGTCCAGATCAAAAAACAGGACAGCGGGACGATGGCCTTCCTCCTCGACTGTTGCCAGCAAACGCTGGAAATAGTTGTCAATCGATTTGCGGTTGGGCAACGTGGTCAAGGGATCGAAATTGGTCAGTTTACGTAGCTCCGCTTCGGTCTCGCCGTGTGTCTGCACCTCTTGCTGCAATGCTGCATTCAACTCTAGCAGGCGCCTGCCCCGTGAAATTTCAAACCACCATAGGCTCACGATCAGCAGCAGAAAAAACACAATCAGCAGCCAGGTATAGAGGGTCTCACGCCCCATCTGGCTGAACTTATCGTTAATGTAAGCCAGGTCGGGCAGTGCAATCACTTCCCACCGGGTGCCACTGACAAAGCCGCGATGATTCGCCGACTCCAGCTCCTGACCAGATAAGCGTGCATTATTGAAGTCTGCGGTGGTCCCACCCGTCGAGCCCAATTGAGTCGAGCTTTCGCCCGAGACATCGACCAACATAAGACGGTAGCCCTGGCCTTCGTTGCGCTTGATCAGACGCTGCAAAAACCTGTCCCCGATACTCAACAGGTAAATCCCGCTATCTCTGTTTACCCAGGGCACCATGACATCAAAATGACGGCCACTTCCTTCACCAGGATTCAGGTGGATATTGGGAAGGTGGGCATGCGGCAGGCTGAATGCGGTTTGCGCATATTCCACAAGCTCATTTAAATACTGTTTGCCCACCATTCTGACTTTTTCCGGCTGCACCGGCCTGCCACTAGCATCTGCCAACAGGTTTCCGAGCAAGTCCGGAAAATAGATTCCCGCCTTTTTGCTCAATTCGTTTTCCAGGTACCGGTTTCCAGGGTTCGAGTACAGTTGCTGGATCAGGTTCGACTGTTCCTGCGTCAGCAACCTCGCCAGCTGCTGCAACCTGGAAAGATCTTCGTCCAGTTCACCGCGCAAACCCTGTACAGACTCCCGCATGTTGTGGTTTAAAACGGCCCTGAACTCGAGTTTCTCTGCTTCCAGCCCATGATAGAGGAATACGGCGGCCACGATGGCGGCCGCCAGAAATACCAGAACAAGTTTAAATAGCTGTGTCTGCATCATGGGTCCGGTTTATCATCCGGCTGATCCGGCAAAAAATAGCCGCATCGCCAACATTGGACAAACTGCGCTTCAATACGTTCATAACACCGGGGACATTGCCAGGGCCGATCATCGCCTTCATTATCCTTGGTGGAGAGGGACTGAACGACTCCAAGCGCCTGCCCGTAACGATCTACAGGAACCCACAACTCCGGGATGACGTCTATGAACGGCAGTTCACCGGCGCCGCCAGCAATGAGGAAGTTACGTTTTTCAACCGGTATACCCAGCTGGCTCAACAGGTTTTCAATGTGCGACAGATAAACGGTGTCAAAACTGCTGACCAGCCTGGCATGGGATTGTGCTGCAGACATGCCCATTAGCGGTCACCTGTAAAGCGGGTATCCCGGACCGGGCAAACGGCCATGGCGGGGATTGATTTATGCTGGCTGGTCACATTGGTTATTATGATTTCCCTCAAACAGATAGTATCAAAAGCTGACTGATGGCTATAGTCGGCGCGTGTTATGCTCACCACTGCCGGCAGGGAACCAGCTTGACCAACGGTTGTCTCATGGCTTGATTATCCTGCGGACAGCCGCAATATCCGGTAGCCCTGAAGCAGAATCATTTCTATCCAGGAGAATATTCATGACAGCAATTTCAGCTGCCACAAGCAGACAGGCCACGGCCGAACAAATCGCCCTGAAATCGCTCAAGGATTATGTCCAGCAACAAATTGTGGGCCAGGACAAACTGGTCAATCGTCTGTTGATCGGCCTGCTGGCTGACGGCCATCTGCTGGTCGAGGGTGCGCCCGGTCTGGCCAAGACCCGGGCAATCAAGGCCCTGAGCGAGGGTATTGCTGCAGATTTTCACCGCATCCAGTTTACCCCCGATCTGCTCCCAGCCGATCTGACCGGTACCGATATCTATCGGCCGCAGGATGGCAGTTTCATCTTCCAGCAGGGCCCCCTGTTCAACCACCTGATTTTGGCCGATGAAATTAACCGTGCGCCTGCCAAGGTTCAGTCTGCGCTACTTGAGGCCATGGCAGAGCGACAGATTACGGTCGGCAAGCGGTCGTACAAACTGCCGCAGCTGTTCCTGGTCATGGCGACACAAAACCCTATCGAACAGGAAGGTACCTACCCGCTGCCGGAGGCCCAGCTGGACCGGTTCCTCATGCACGTATTTATCGGCTACCCAGAAGCCCATTACGAAAAAGAGATACTCAATATTGCCCGTCAGGACGCAACCAATACATTGCAGCCGCAGCAAGCGAGCATAAACCCGCTATCACAGGATTCACTATTTGAAGCGCGCCGACAGGTGCTGCAGATATACATGGCGGAGAATGTTGAGGAGTACCTGCTGCAGCTGGTACTGGCAACCCGTGACCCGGGACGCTATAGCGAACAACTTGGCCGCTGGATTGAATATGGTGCCAGTCCGCGTGCGTCGATCGCACTGGACCGTTGTGCTCGCGCCCACGCCTGGCTGGCCGGCCGTGATTATGTCAGCCCGGAAGATGTTCAGACCATGGCATTTGATGTCATGCGACACCGACTCATTCTTAACTACGAGGCAGAGGCCGAGGGCATCACCGCCGACCGGTTTATTGCCGAGCTGATCAACCAGGTGGCCGTTCCGTAAACCTGGATTGCCTGGACCAGTTGTACCCAATATGAGTGACCGGGATAGCAATCCTACCAGGGCCAGTCTAGCCAGCCTGATCACACTCAATCGTGCGGCTGCCGGGCTGAAACTGCATGCGAAAAAGGTACGCTCCCGCCAGAGCGGTCAATACCTGTCGCGCATCAAGGGCCGGGGCATGGAATTTGATGAGTCCCGTCCATATCAACCCGGCGATGATGTGCGCAATATCGACTGGCGCGTTACGGCCCGCAGTGGTAACACCCATACCAAGCTGTTTCGTGAAGAACGTGAACGCCCGGTATTTATCAGTGTAGATGCGCGCGCACCGATGTTCTTCGCGACCCGTGGTCGCTTCAAGTCAGTCATCGCATCCGAACTGGGTGCGCTGCTACTGTGGACGGCACACCAGCATTCCGACCGTGTCGGCGGTGAGATCTATACCGATGAATTACATACTGAATTCCGTCCCCACCGGGGCCAGAAGCATCTATTGAGAATGCTCAAGCAGCTGTCCTCGCTGGGCTATCCGGAGGAAACACCCCGGCCAACCACGCTGGAAGCACCGCTCAGGCGACTACACCGTATTGCACACCCCGGCAGCCTGGTCGGCATCATCAGTGATTTTCGCGGGCTTGATGCTGCCGCCATTACCCAGTTGTCCCGCATCGGTAAACATAACGAAGTCCTGCTCATCCACGTATACGATCAGCT
>JBFFRZ010000122.1:0-7985 GCA_041572715.1 Gammaproteobacteria bacterium | reverse complement strand
CCTGCAGGTGGAAATCCAGATCACCCTGCTGGTGATAGTAAACACGGCCGTCACTGTCTTTCACCTTGGCTTCGTGAACACTCAGCAACGTTTTGAGATCGGCAATTTCTTCATCGCTCATTTCCGTTGCCGCCAGTCTCGCAGCCATGCCTTCCAGTGACTCGCGAATGGTGTAGATTTCCATGAGGGCTTCGAGTCCCAGGGAAATTACACTTACACCAGCATGTGGGCGGCGTTCGACCAGCCGCATGCCTTCCAGGTCACGAATTGCTTCACGCAGTGGCCCGCGACTCACACCATAACGCCTGGCCAGTTCCACTTCGCTGATTTTACTGCCCTGCGGCAGTTCCCCCTCTATGATGGCATTGACCAGTTTGCCCCGCAGGCCGTCCGCTAAAGTATGTTTCGCTTCCATATCCGGCTTAAACCTCTCGCAATACATCACCGGGTATAAGAACCCGGCCTTCCATAAGTACCCGTGCACTGCGGCTCATCGTCACCTTTTTCACCAGCCACTGGCCGTCAGCCTGACTGGCCTCGGCACCAACACGTAACGTACCGGAAGGATGACCAAACCTTACCTGGTTGCGTTCACCGCCACCGGCAGCAAGATTCACCAGGGTATTCGGGATCGCTGCCGCGGTCGCTATGGCCACTGCAGCGGTTCCCATCATCGCGTGGTGCAGCTTACCCATGGATAATGCCCTGACATTCAGGTCGATATCCGTCGCGTGAATCTGCTTGCCACTGGAGGCAACATAATCTTTTGCCGGCGCGACAAAAGCTACCTTCGGCGTATGCTGTCGACCAACCGCTTCATCAAGGTGTTCTATCAGCCCCATCTTAATGGCGCCATACGCGCGAATCGTTTCAAACATCTGCAACGCGCTCTCATCACCATTAATCGCCTCCTGTAACTCGGTACCCGAATAATTAATGGCATCTGCGTCCAGGAAGATAGTCGGGATACCGGCATTGATCATGGTGGCCTTCAATCTACCCACGCCGGGCACGTCAAGTTCATCTACCAGGTTACCGGTCGGAAACATCGCACCATTGCCATCCGATGGGTCGACAAATTCAATCTCTACCTCGGCAGCAGGGAATGTCACGCCGTCTAGCTCAAAATCTCCGGTTTCCTGCACCTTGCCATCAGTCATCGGCACATGGGCAATAATGGTCTTGCGGATATTGGCCTGCCAGATTCGCACAACAGCTGTGCCATTATCGGGAACACGCGCGGCATCAACGAGACCACTGCTGATGGCAAACGAACCGACGGCCGCGGTCAGGTTGCCACAGTTGCCGCTCCAGTCGACAAAAGGCCGGTCGATGGATACCTGGCCAAACAGGTAGTCAACATCATGATCCCGCTGGCTGCTGCTTGAAAGAATCACCGTTTTACTGGTGCTGGATGTCGCACCGCCCATACCGTCGGTATGCTTGCCGTAGGGGTCCGGGCTGCCAATCACCCGCAACAGGATCCTGTCACGGGCCTCGCCCGGTTCCCGGGCCGCTTCAGGCAGGTCTTCAAGCCTGAAGAACACACCTTTGCTGGTGCCACCCCGCATGTAGGTCGCAGGAATCCTGATTTGTGGTAAATGCGCCATGATGCTCAGGCAGCCACCGACGATTCGAGGAAGTCCTGGGCAAACCGCTGTAGTACCCCGCCCGATTCGTATATCGAAACCTCTTCGGCGGTATCAAGACGGCAGGTGACCGGCACCTCCAGTGTCTCTCCCGAGTTACGATGTATAACCAGTGTTAGATCAGCTCGTGGTATGCGCTCCCCGATCACATCAAATGTTTCTGTACCATCGATGTCATAGGTATGTCTTGTTTCTCCCGGCCTGAACTCCAGTGGCAAAACACCCATTCCGACCAGGTTGGTACGATGAATACGCTCAAAGCCTTCAGCAACAATTGCTTCGACACCGGCAAGACGAACCCCCTTGGCTGCCCAGTCGCGGGATGAACCCTGACCATAATCGGCGCCGGCAATAATAATCAGTGGTTGCTTGCGTTCCATGTAGGTTTCTATTGCTTCCCACATGCGGCTAACCTTCCCTTCCGGTTCTATGCGTGCCAGTGAACCCTGCTGTACTTTACCCTGTTGATCGCGAACCATTTCATTTAACAGCTTGGGATTGGCGAAGGTAGCGCGTTGGGCAGTCAGATGATCCCCACGGTGGGTAGCATAGGAGTTGAAGTCTTCCTCCGGCAGGCCCATCTTCGCCAGGTATTCACCGGCGGCACTGCTCGCAAGTATTGCATTGGACGGTGACAGGTGATCAGTGGTGATGTTATCCCCCAGCACAGCAAGTGGACGCATCCCCTTCAATGTCCGCTCCCCGGCCAGCGCGCCTTCCCAGTAAGGCGGACGGCGTATATAGGTACTCTGCGGGCGCCAGTCGTACAGCGGACTTTTGGCGGCCTGTACCTCGCCCAGATCAAACATGGGTATATAGACCTGGTTGAACTGTTCCGGCTTCACGCTTTGCCTGACAATGGCATCGACCTCGTCATCATCCGGCCAGATATCTTTCAGTGTGATCGCGTTACCCTGCTGGTCGATGCCTAATGCATCTTTCTCGATATCGAAACGGATCGTGCCCGCAATCGCATAAGCCACGACCAGTGGTGGCGATGCCAGGAAGGCCTGCCTGGCGTACGGATGGATTCGCCCATCAAAGTTACGGTTACCGGACAGAACTGCGGTCGCATAAAGATCTCGCTCAATGACCTCCTGCTGAATCTTCGGGTCGAGCGCACCACTCATTCCGTTACAGGTGGTACAGGCAAAACCGACGATGCCGAAGCCCAGTTTTTCCAGTTCCGATAACAGCCCCGCCTCTTCAAGATACAGCTGCGCAACTTTTGAACCTGGTGCAAATGAAGTTTTCACCCAGGGTTTGCGTAGCAGTCCCAGTTCATTGGCCTTGCGGGCCAGCAGACCGGCCGCCACGATATTGCGCGGGTTACTGGTATTGGTGCAGCTGGTGATCGCAGCGATGATGATGGCGCCATCAGGCATCAACCCCGCTTCATGCTCGACCTTGCCAGCGATGCCGCGCGCTGCCAGCTCGGAAGTCGGCACACGCCGGTGCGGGTTGGAGGGGCCAGCAATGTTACGTACCACGGTTGAAAGGTCGAACTTGAGCACACGTTCATATTCGGCGTTACACAGGCTGTCACCCCATAAACCGGTTTGCTTCGCATAGGTTTCAACCAGGGCAATCTGATCGGGCTCACGCCCTGTCATTTTCAGGTAATCAATGGTCTGCTGATCGATTGAAAACATCCCGGCGGATGCACCAAATTCAGGGGTCATGTTGGAAATTGTCGCACGATCGCCCAGTGTCAGGTCCGCAACACCCTCACCATAGAATTCAAGGTACGCGGACACAACTTTTTCATTACGCAAAAATTCTGTCAGAGCCAGAACTATGTCTGTGGCTGTAATACCGGGCTGACGTTTGCCTGTTATCTCGACACCAATGATGTCCGGTAGCCGCATCCAGGACGCACGCCCCAGCATAACGCTTTCTGCCTCCAGTCCCCCTACGCCGATCGCGATCACACCGAGTGAATCCACATGCGGGGTATGACTGTCCGTACCTACCAGCGTGTCCGGAAATGCGACACCGTCCTGAACCTGTACCACAGGCGACATCTTCTCCAGATTGATCTGGTGCAGGATCCCGTTACCCGGCGGTATGACATCAACGTTCCTGAAAGCGGTCCGGGTCCAGTTAATGAAGTGAAAACGGTCCTCGTTGCGCCGGTCTTCAATCGCACGGTTTTTCTCAAAGGCGTCCGCCTCGCATCCACTGTGTTCAACGGCCAGCGAGTGATCAACGATGAGCTGGGTTGGTACAACCGGGTTTACCTGTGCAGGATCGCCACCCTGCTCGGCAATAGCGTCACGCAGACCTGCCAGGTCCACCAGCGCGGTCTGGCCGAGAATGTCATGGCAGACGACACGGGCCGGGAACCAGGGAAAATCCAGCTCGCGCTTGCGTTCTATGATTTGCTTGAGGGCCTCTTCCAGCATTGCCGGGTCGCAACGTCGCACCAGGTTTTCAGCCAACACCCGTGAAGTATAGGGAAGCCTGTCATAGGCCCCGGCCTGGATCGCGTCGACAGCAGCCCGCGCATCGTAGTATTCCAGTCCGGTTTGGGCCAATGGTTTGCGGTATTCTGCATTCACGATATATTCCCCACGTGTCTTCCGATTAGTGCCTGCCTCTGTAATGAATCGGCATATTGTCAACAATTTATAGTGATTACCACCTATATTAGCCATTTATTGTATTGTTTTTTTCAATATTGTTGACAATAACGACAATTGTCTTTCTTCTGCAGATGTTGCTTAATACGCCTTATGACCTGGCTGACACTGATCAGGCCTACCGCGGAAAAGTGGGTTGTGGCCTTTTTACTGATGGCATTTTTCTGGCTCACCATAATGGCCATCGATTACTTGAACGGCCAGATCCAGCTTAGGCTGTATCCGGAACTGAGCCAGTTACTGCCGCCGGAAATATCGTTTAACCGCGAGACAACCTCGCTGTTTGAAAACCAGCAGAAGAAACTGCAGCGGTTAAATCTGTACCTGCTCCCGATGAAGCTGGTCCTGTCGGCAGTCGCCAGCTACCTGGCAGCCTGCCTGGTCATATTTCTGTGTGAGAGAACCGATAGTCCTGAAGCTGGAACCCTTGCTCAACCGGAACCCTGAAAGCGTTCAGCAGGATGTCGCCCGTAACCGGGCTGGCACCGTGCCTCAGCAAGTCACTGCACCCGGCCAGGCGCAGGGTACAGATCTCCTCTTCCGGATGCTTTTGCAATACGCAACCGTCCGCATGAGATGCCAAAGTAATGCATTTCACCGCAACTTATGACCGGTTAAATGATCAGAATGCTGGTCTGGCTTCACAGCACTCAGGTTGGTCTTCATAATGAAGTCTTGAATGAGAAAAAGATAATGAACCTCGCCTCCACCGATGCTCGCGCTGACGTTGGCTCGCCAATGCCAGTACACGAGGCTATGGGCGAGGAGATCAGTTTGAACTTGCCCCTGCAACAGTCCTCTAATTGCGGATGCCGTATATGACACGTATTCTTCTCGGGCTCTTGCTGTTAATGACGGGTGTTTCACTGGCGCATGCCGACCTGGCAAAACAACGCAAATACTTCATCAAGGCCGAGACTGCTCTGAACAAGGGGGACACCAAGCAATGGAAAAAACTGGAGCCAGCCCTTAAAACCTACCCGCTATATGCGGATCTGAAATTCAAACTGGCTATCCGGAACATTGACAAAGCCAGCAGCAAGGATGCAGACCAGCACCTGCATGAACTGGAAAACACCCCGCTGCAGCGGCTCTACCTGAAAAGCTGGCTGAAAAGGCTGGCAGCAAAGGCTAAATGGGCAGAGTACCTCAAGTACCATCAATCAGGCCTCGGCAGTCGCTATCAATGTTATTCCGCGCGTGCACTGTATGAGACAGGCGAGCTGGAGCAAGCGCGTGAAAAGGCGAAAAAGCTGTGGCTGGTCGGGAAATCCCAGTCCAGCTATTGCGACCCGGTGTTCAGCCTGATGAAAAAACATGGCCACCTTGACGATCACCTGGTCTGGAAACGCATTGAGCTGGCTATCAGGAAAGGCGAAGCAGGTCTGGTCAAGTATCTGAAAAAGCAATTGCCTGCGAGCGAGCAACGGCTGGCGCAGGAATGGCTCAATGTACGGCAGAAACCCGAACGGGTCCTGGACAGGAAATATACTGAAAGTGAAATACCCCGCAGACAACAGATACTTGTATATGGAATCAAACGAATGGCCTTGTTTGAAGCGGACGAGGCACTGGCTTCCTGGCAGAAGATTCGCGGCAAGGTATTACTGTCCAGTGAAGATATCGACGATATAGAACGCTACCTCGCACTGCGCCTGACCACCCAGCGTATTGATGGCGCAGCCGATCAGCATAAACGGGTCAAGGACTATGACAAAACCGGCCTGGAATGGGCCGTACGGGCTGCATTGCGCGAACAGGACTGGGACGCCGTCGGCAGGTTTATCGCCGACCTGGAAAAACAGGGCGCGCTCTCTGATCGCTGGCAATACTGGAAAGCACGACAGGCGCAGATCAAGCAGCATAATGAAACAGCGAGTACGATCTACCGGTTACTGGCTACCGGCCGTGGCTACCATAATTTCCTGGCAGCAGACCAGCTTGACCAGTCTTATGAATTCAATGACAGGCCATTGCAGTACACGCAAGATGAGCTCAGAGAGCTTAATGAGCATTACAACGTCAGGCGCGCATATGAGCTTTATGAACTGGACCGCATTGCCGAAGCAAGACGCGAGTGGTATTACCTGATTCGCCAGTTCGGCGATGCTGACCGGCAAAAGCTCTCATACATACAAAAACAATGGGGATGGCATACCCAGGCCATCCTGACCATCGCTACCGCCGACTACTATGATGATCTGTCCATCCGCTTCCCGGTGATGTACCGGCAGGAGATTGAAACGTTCAGCAAACGCAACAAGCTGGACACATCCTGGGTCATGGCATTGATGCGGCAAGAAAGTGCTTTTCAGCATGACGCACGCTCCTCTGCCGGTGCGCGCGGCTTAATGCAATTGATGCCGAAAACAAGCAAGTATGTTGCCCGCCTGCTTGGTGCACGAAAACCCAGGCTGACTGATCTTTACAAGCCCGAGATCAATATAAGATTGGGTACCCACTACCTGAAGAAGAACCTGCAGGATTTCAGTAACAATAAAATATTAACCACAGCAGCATATAATGCCGGCCCACACAGGGTGAAAAAATGGCTGCCTGCAGCAGGCCGGCTGGATGCAGATATCTGGGCCGAGAGTATTCCCTTCAAGGAGACTCGTAGTTATGTTCAGCGTATTATGTCCTATGCTTCGATCTATGATCACAAGCTGGGTAAACCCGTGCAGCGGCTTCGGCAACGCATGGACCCGGTTGACCTGAACCAGCAGACTGCAAGCAACCCCTAGGGACTGTTATGAAACACATATTACTGATACTCATGGGCCTCATTACCTTTGCATGCCAGGCGGGTGATGTCACTATTGTAAATGCCGAGGCCCGCAAGTCCGGAGAACAGCTCTACAGCTTTAACGTTACACTTGAACATGCGGATACTGGCTGGGACCATTATGCCGATCAATGGCAGGTGCTGACACAGGACCAACAGGTTCTTGGCACACGCACCCTGTACCACCCCCATGTCGGGGAACAGCCATTCACCCGCAGCCTTGGTAATGTCAAGGTCCCTGCCGGCATGACCACAATTGTCATCAAGGCTCGTGACAAGGTGCATGGCGTTAGTCCACAGGCTTATCAGCTGGAACTGCCCCGATAACTCTCATGGCTGACCTGATCTGTCCATTCAGCGCACCACTGGCACAGGAAACTTGCAGATGTACGCATGCGATCAAGGTAATACGTCGTGGTGGCGAGGAAATTGCCTGTAACAATGAATCATTACATGCCACATGCAAAGCTGTTCAGGAACATTGCAGGCAGGCCTCACTGGCGGACATGGGGCTGGAGGATGACCTGTTATCCGTACCGCATAGCACACTGGTTAAAACCCAGTTCGGCACCCTGCTGGGACTGCAACAGACCATGGCAGGTTCCGATGTTGCCGTCGATACACAACCGGACATTCCTGACCTGATTACTGCAAGCATTACCCGCTTCTCATCGGTACGGGAAATACCCACTGATCTCACGACAAAAGCCAGTCGTGAATACAAACTGCAACGACGACGAAAGTGACCGACAGTTAACCGGAAAAGTTGTAATAACCTGCCGGGTTTAATCGCTGATCGACATATTGCTGAAGCTTGCTGCTGTCACCAGACTTTTGGAATAAATTTCGCGGTGTTTTTACAGTACTCGTCATAGGCCTTTCCAAATACATCGCTCATCAATCGTTCTT
>JBFFRZ010000121.1:0-8031 GCA_041572715.1 Gammaproteobacteria bacterium | reverse complement strand
TTCAGGTCTTCGCGCTGAATATTCTCGATCAGTGCCATGGCTACGGCTGCTTCGTCAGGTACGTCTCTGATAATGGCCGGTATTTCACCCAGCCCGGCGATCTGCGCCGCTCGCCATCGCCGCTCGCCGGCAATAATTTCATAACGATTATCGCTGATCGGCCGAACTACGATCGGTTGCACCACCCCCTGAGCACGGATGGATTCCGCCAGGTCGGCCAACGACTCTTCCCTCATATCAACACGAGGCTGGTAACGACCTCTTTGCAGCAAGTCTACGGGCAAGTCTTTCAGATCATCAGAGCGGGACCGATCACTATCATTCAGGCCTGCCGACAGCAGCGCATCGAGCCCTCGCCCCAAACCCCTTTTCTTTGTCATTTCCTGATCCTGAGTTCCTGTGGTTTATTGTAAGCGGGTCTCGTCTGGCACCGGCATTGAGCCATCTTTCCTGAAGATTTCTCCAGCAAGCGCCAGATAAGCCATCGCCCCCCTGGACTGCTTGTCATACATCAAGGCGGGCAGGCCATGACTCGGGGCCTCCGCAAGCCGGACGTTCCGTGGAATCACCGTATGGTAGACGCGGTCCCCAAAGTGCTTGATCAATTGCTGGGAAACCTGGGTTGCCAGGTTGTTCCTTGGATCATACATGGTTCGTAACAAGCCCTCGATCCTCAGCTTTGGGTTGAGCAACTTGCGAATTTTTTCCACGGTATCAACCAGTGCGCTGAGTCCCTCCAGCGCATAGTATTCACACTGCATGGGTATGATAACCGTATCCGCGGCCACTAACGCATTGACCGTCAGGATATTCAGCGAGGGCGGGCAATCGATAAGGATATAGTCAAACCGGTCCTGTACTGTTTCCAGCGCACTACGCAGCCGCACTTCCCGGCCTATCTCCTCCATCAGGGCAACTTCAGCCCCGGTCAAATCACCATTGGTACCAATGACCCAGTAGCCCACGCTGTCTACTCGCTGCATAATTGCCTGCGGAGCTGCCTGGTGGAGTAACAGTTCATAGGATGACTTTGCCAATCTGCGCTTGTCGAGACCACTGCCCATGGTCGCGTTACCTTGCGGGTCGAGATCAATTAACAATACCCTGCGCTTGGCTGCCGCAAAAGAAGCCGCCAGGTTGACACTGGTTGTTGTCTTGCCGACCCCACCTTTCTGGTTGGTAATGGCTATGGTTCTTGCCATGCTTTTTTCTTGAATATCATCATATGCCGTTCACCCGACTGACCGGGCGCGTACATCGGTTCTATTTCCACGTGAAGACCCGCTGCAATAGCATCGGCCTTCTCCTCCCTGGCTATACGACCCTTCATGGCCAGTATACGGCCTTCGTCACAAATCAAGTGCGCCGATGAAAGCACAAAACCAGCCGCTTGCGAATAGGCCCTGCTTATTATTGTCATATAGCAATGCTCCGGATGGTGATGCTGAAGGCGTTGTTGAACAACCTGAACGTTATCAAGCCCGATGGCTCGAACTGCCTGCTGGCAAAATCGCGTCTTCTTGCCATTGGCATCCAGCAGCACCCACTCCGTGGAAGGCATTGTAACAGCAAGTATCAATCCGGGAAGTCCTGCACCTGTGCCGACATCAAGGCAGGGCCCCCCTGAGATAAAAGGGCGGGCGGCCAGGCAATCGAAGATATGCCTGTTGATGAGCGTCAGCTCGTCGGTAGGCGCGACCAGATTATAGGCGCGATTCCAGCGTTGAAGCAGACGGATATAGTGGGCAATGTCGTCCTGGTGCATGCCCAGTCCCAGCTCGTGCAGGCCTTCTGCCAGCGCCTTGTGCGCTTGCTGATCCACACTATTCAGGCTGATTTCTGATAGTAACGACCGCGCTTTAAATGTACCAGCAGAAGTGAGATGGCCGCTGGCGTTACTCCGGATATACGCGATGCCTGGCCAACCGTGACCGGGCGGTAACGACTGAGCTTTTCTATGACCTCACTGGAAAGACCGGAAACCTGTTGGTAATCCAGTGACTCTGGCAAAGCGGTCTCCTCGTGTCGTCGTGTTTTTTCAATTTCATCGTGTTGCCGTTTGATATAGCCCGCGTAAGAGGCCTGAATTTCCACCTGTTCGGCCACCTGCCCATCAGTCACCGCTGGCCCCAAACCGGGCAATGACGTCAATGCTGCATACGTCATTTCAGGCCGGGCCAATACCTCGATGGCCTTTTGCTCACGTGACATCGTGTTACCGGAAAGCTCCGCCATGGCCTTGCCGGCCTCATCATCAGGCCGAATTAAGAGCCTGGAGAGCCTTTCCTGCTCAGTTTTGATCAACAACTGCTTTTGCTGCAATCGTTGGTAACGCGTCTCATCAACCAGCCCGGCGGCATAACCCAATTCAGTCAGACGCAAGTCGGCGTTATCTTCTCTGAGCAGTAAACGGTATTCCGCCCTGGAGGTAAACATGCGATAGGGCTCCGTTGTGCCCATGGTAATCAGGTCATCAATCAACACCCCAATATAGGCCTGATCACGTTTCAGGGTAAATGCCGGGAGATCCGATACCTGCAGCGCAGCATTCGCACCAGCCATCAAGCCCTGCGCGGCGGCCTCTTCGTAACCGGTTGTACCGTTGATCTGGCCGGCAAAGAACAGCCCCTTCATAAACCGGGTTTCCAGCGTCGGTCTTAGGTCGCGTGGATCAAAATAGTCATACTCAATGGCGTAACCCGGCCGGGTGATTACCGCATTTTCAAATCCGGCAATACTGTTGACCAGGCGTTGCTGTATATCAAAGGGGAGACTGGTAGAGATGCCATTGGGGTAGATCTCGTGGGTGTTCAGGCCCTCCGGCTCAATAAAAATACGGTGCCCGTCTCGCCCGGCAAAACGCTCTACCTTGTCTTCAATAGAGGGGCAGTACCTCGGTCCGGTTCCTTCAATCACCCCCGTAAATAGCGGCGAGCGAGACAGTCCCTCCTGAATAATCTCATGGGTTTTGCTGTTGGTACTGGTAATCCAGCATGAAACCTGTTCTGGATGCTGACCCCTGTCACCCAGGAAAGAAAAAACCGGCCTGGGCTCATCCCCGGGCTGCTCTAGCAAACCAGTGTAGTCGATGGTTTTGCCATCAATTCGTGGCGGCGTGCCCGTTTTAAGGCGACCCACATTAAACGGCAACTCACGCAACCGCTTCGCCAGGCTGCTGGAAGGGGGGTCCCCGGCACGACCACCCGGGTGATTATCCAGACCAATATGGATTTTCCCATCGAGAAAGGTCCCCACCGTCAGTACTACGGCCTTGGCACGTAACTTCAGCCCCAGCTGGGTAATAACCCCGCAGACCATGTCCTGCTCCACGATCAGGTCATCCGCCATTTGCTGGAACAAGGTCAGGTTGGGCTGGTCTTCCAAAATCCGCCTGATCGCCTGTTTGTAAAGTGCCCGGTCTGCCTGTACACGGGTAGCGCGGACAGCTGGCCCCTTGCTGGCATTAAGCGTCCGGAAATGAATACCTGCCAGATCTGCTGCCCGGGCCATCGCTCCTCCCAGCGCATCGATTTCTTTGACCAGGTGACCCTTGCCAATACCCCCAATCGCCGGATTACAGCTCATCTGGCCGAGGGTCTCGATATTCTGCGTGAGCAGAAGAGTCCTGGCGCCAGCCCTCGCGGCCGCGAGGGCTGCTTCAGTGCCCGCATGACCGCCGCCAATGACAATGACATCGTATTGGTACTGACTAATGCTCATGTGCTGAATAATTACCGTTAACCTGTTGTATTAAACATACAAACTAAAATGGAAGTTGTATTTTTTAGCTGTGTGTTGCGCTATGATATTCCTCTTAAGGGGAGCGCATATTACCATTCAATACCGATGCATCAACGAACTAATGCGTGTATTTTCTCAGGAACATGGCTCAAGACACTGGTTGTTGCTCATCTGCAACAACTGATTGAGCCCGAGGGACAATCACTAAGGAATAATATTAAAGATGTCTAACCGATTTACATTGATACTGATCGCCACCGCGTTAATGTTTCTGAGTGGCTGCGCGAGCACCGGGGGGGATCAGCGTGATCCTATCGAGGGACTGAACCGCGCCATCTATGACTTCAATGAAGGCCTGGACAAAATTGTCTTCAAGCCGGTCGCCAAGGGATATCAAGCCGTGGTTCCTGATCCTGTTGACAAGGGAGTCACCAATTTTTTCGGCAATATCAATGATGTCGTCACCACCGTAAACGGTCTGCTGCAATTCAAGCTTCGCCAGGGCGGCTCGGATGCCCTTCGCGTGCTGATCAATTCTACCCTGGGCATACTCGGGCTGTTTGACGTCGCCAGTAAAATGGGCTTCGAAAAGCACGATGAAGACTTTGGTCAAACCCTAGGATACTGGGGTCTGGGGCATGGCCCATACCTTGTTCTGCCTATACTTGGTCCTAGTAGCGTAAGGGACGCAACAGGCAGACTCGTCGATGCCAGCGCCTTTGACCCGCTCTACCAGGTGGATCACATTCCTACCCGCAATTCACTAAGGGCTCTCGAGGCTATTGACCGGCGATCTGACTTGCTTGGTGCGACCAGCGTATTTGAGCAGGCAGCGCTGGACAAATACAACTTCCTCAAGGAATCCTATTTTCAGCAACGTGAAAATGCTGTCAACGATGGTGAGCTCACCTTTCCTGAATAGTTTTACCGCGCTTACTTGCCGATACAAAACTCACTGAAGATCTTGCCAAGCAAGTCGTCCGAGGTGAACACTCCGGTAATTTCCCCAAGTGAATGTTGTGCCAGGCGCAGTTCCTCTGCCAGCAGTTCCCCGCCTGCACCGGTCGCAAACTGTTCAGACAAACGAGTAATTGCATTATCCAGATAGTTTTCTGTTTCCTGTAATGCGTACAAATGACGTCGCCGCGCTGTAAATTCGTTTTCTGTCGGGGCACCTTTCATTGTATGCGCAACAATATATTGCTCTAACTGTTCCAAACCTTGGCCGCTGGCTACGCTTACGCGTAACGCATCATAGCAATCCATATTTGTTTCACCCGCCGGGTTACCACTCAGGTCTATCTTGTTGCAAATGATGAGCAGCTTGTCGTGCGGCAAAAAATCAACATCGCCTGGCTCAAAACCGGTAGTGTCATCGTGTATCCACAAGACTAGGTCTGCTGTAGCAATGTGATTTTTCGCCCGCTTGATGCCTTCTTGCTCAACTGGTTCGGCCTGATCGCGCAACCCTGCGGTATCATGCAAGTGCACTGGGATACCCCTGATCGCCACTTTCTCACGCAGTACATCCCTGGTGGTTCCGGGCACATCAGTCACGATCGCGCTGTCTCGTCCGCACAGACTGTTCATCAAACTGGATTTACCGGCGTTGGGTTTACCGGCAATTACGATCTGTAGGCCCTCGCTCAATATGCATCCGCGCTCGGCTGATACGGTAAGCTGATGAATCTTTTCTTTTAGATATTCGAGCTTGTTGGCAATATCTCCTGACTGTAGAAACTCGATTTCTTCATCAGAGAAATCAAGAGCTGATTCGACATATACCCTTAACTCTGTAAGCTCAGACAACAGTTCACTGATATGTGCTGAAAACTCTCCGTCGAGCGATCTGATCGCCGCCCTTGCCGCCTGCTGTGATCCTGCCTCGATTAAATCTACAACCGATTCTGCCTGTATTAGATCAAGCTTGTCATTCAGGTAGGCGCGCTCGGAAAATTCGCCGGGCCGGGCCATCCTGGCTCCAGCTTTCAGCACGGCTTGGAGAATCATGTCGCTAACGACGACACCCCCATGACCATGCAGCTCCAGTACATCCTCACCAGTAAACGAACCCGGGCCTGGAAAATACAAAGCGAGCCCTTCATCAATAATTTCATCGTTGAGCCTGAAATGACAAAAGGTCGCGTATCTTGGCTGAGGCAGCTTACCGGTGATTGCAACGGCGATATCTCCAGCGTGTGGGCCTGAAACACGCACAATACACACACCACCTTTTCCCGGTGGAGTCGCTATCGCTGCGATGGTATCAACCGCTGGCATCTTTTATAGATACAAGCACAACTGAAGGCTAGCTCTTGGCGGTGCCGGATTCTATGCGTTTCGTGATCACCCACTGCTGGGTAATCGATAGGATATTATTGACCACCCAGTACAACACCAGCCCGGCCGGAAAGAATAAAAAGAATACGGTAAATATTGCGGGCAGGAACTTCATGATATTTTTCTGCATTTCATCCATCGGTGCGGGGTTCAGCTTTTGCTGGACATACATCGAGGCACCCATGATCAATGGCAAAACAAAATATGGATCAGCAACCGATAAATCCTTTATCCACAGCATAAAAGGCGCCTGGCGTAATTCGACACTTTCCAGCAACACCCAGTAAAGCGCGATGAAGACCGGTATCTGGATAAGAATCGGAAAACATCCGCTCATTGGATTGATTTTCTCTTTCCGGTAAAGCTCCATCATGGCCTGCTGTAATTTTTGCTTGTCAGAACCGTAACGTTCTTTTAACGCAACCAGCTTGGGTTGAACCCTTCTCATATTGGCCATCGATCGATAACCATACTCGGATAGCTTGTAAAACAGCAGCTTGATGATGAGCGTCAGCAGGATAATTGACCAGCCCCAGTTATCGATGATATGCGTATGAATGAATGTCATGAGCCAGAAAATTGGCTGGGCTACAATAGTTAGCCAGCTGTAATCAACACTTAACCTGAGGCCGGTGGCGAGTTCCTCCAGAATCTGTTGTTCTTTCGGTCCGGCATACAAACGACTGTGGAACTGTATGGTATTTCCCGGCTCAACGAGAACTTCCGGGGATATCATGCCGATTCGGTGCAGGCCTCCCTTGATCATCTTGGTATAGAAATGATTGGTTTCAGATGGATCCGGAATCCACGCCGACAGGAAATAATGCTGAATCATGGCAATCCAGCCGCCGTTCACATCCTTCGATAGTGGCTCGTCCCTGATGTCATCGAACTCTATTTTTTCAAACTTGTCCTCATCACTGTAATAAGCGGCGCCATTGAATGTATACGCCATGGTGTTGGCCATACCCCCTGATTCTTTCGGCACCGTACGGACCAGCTGTCGATACTGGTTACCCACCCAGGAAACTCCAGTGTTGTTCGAGACCTTTTGCACGACATCGACAACATGGGTACCGCGAGAAAATTTAAATATCTTTACTACATTAACACCCTGGTCATTGCTCCAGTTCAGTCTTACCTGCAGCTCATCCTGACCTTCCGCCAGGCTATACTCAAACTGTTCTGCGGTGAAATTTGCAAGGTGGTTTGGTGCGCCCTGTCGACTCAGCAGGCCTGTTTGCGCGACATAAATTTCTTCAACATCCTTGATCATCAAAGAAAACGGTTCATCCAGCTTATCAAGTGCCACGGGATAGGCCCGAAGGGAAAGCTTGCTGATTTCTCCGCCTTTGGGATCAATCGTCACATCCAGTTTGTCGGTCACGACTTTGATCAACCGCCCTGCCGGGACTGCTGCTGTAACTTGCGACCTCGCGGGCGTTGACGGCGCCATCTGGTGGAGGCTGGAACCGGAAGCCAGCTGTGGTAATTCCTGACTTGTACCGTCAACGGCGGACATGGGTTCCTGTTGCGGCAATGCCGTCTGACCTTGCGGTGATGAAGTAACACCGGTATCGGGTGACTTGGGCCTCGGGCCATAATCTTTCTGCCACTCCTGCCACATCAGCATCATGATAAAGCCGAGTGCAACCAGCAGAACCAGTCTGGGATTACTCATTATGATGCACCCTGCTCCTCAAGCTTCTGATTTATTTTTTTCCAGTGATTCAACAATGACTGAAACAATTTCTGATTACTTTGCTGTGAAATCCCGGGGCGATTAAGTACCACGGTGTCAACTGGTGTGGAAAAAGGCTGGTTCAACATAAAACTTTCACGGACTATTCGCTTGATACGATTGCGCTGAACCGCGCCCGGAGTATGTTTTTTCGAAATTGCCAAACCGAGCCTGGACCGTTCAAGACCATTTGGCCTGGCTAGTACCAG
>JBFFRZ010000120.1:0-8041 GCA_041572715.1 Gammaproteobacteria bacterium | reverse complement strand
GGTTGTTCCAGGAGACCAGCTGCGCCTTGAGGTGAAATTACTCAAGTCCAGGCGGGGCATCTACGGATTTGAGGGTAAAGCCTACGTAGAAGACAAACTTGCAGTCAGTACCGAGTTGATGTGCACCTTGACGGGGAGCTGAATGATTCATCCAACGGCCATAATCGATCCCGCAGCGCAGATCGCGGATGATGTCGAAATTGGTGCGTATAGCATCATAGGCGCGCAAGTCAGCATAGATGAGGGTACCCGGATTGGCTCCCATGTCGTGATTAACGGGCCTTGCAAAATTGGTAAATACAACAGGATCTACCAGTTTTCATCACTTGGTGATGCGCCCCAGGACAAAAAGTATGCCGGCGAAGCGACATCCCTGGAAATAGGCGATCGCAATGTCATACGGGAGTTTTGTACCTTCAATAGAGGGACTCTTCAGGATGTAGGTGTTACCAGGATTGGTAACGATAACTGGATCATGGCCTATGTTCACATTGCTCATGACTGCCAGGTCGGCAATGACACCATCTTTGCCAATAATGCCAGTCTTGCAGGCCACGTCCATATTGAAGATAAAGTGATACTGGGTGGTTTCACCGCAGTACATCAATTTTGCCACGTCGGTTACCATGCGTTTACCGGCATGGGCAGTATCATCAGGGCGGATGTGCCGCCATATCTGATGATTACCGGTTATCCCGCTGCTCCTCATGGTATCAACCAGGAGGGACTGAAACGCAGCGGCTTGTCACAGGATCAGCTCAAGGTATTAAGAAAGGCCTACAAGGTTATCTACAAGATGGGCAACCGCCTGCAGGAAGCACTGGAACAGCTGGACGAACTGGCACAGGAACATGAGGTTGTTGGCCGCTTACCGGAATTCATACGCAAGTCATCCCGCGGTATTGTCAGGTAATCAATCGGTGTACGCTGGCAGCTAATGACAAGCATAGCGATAGTAGCCGGTGAAGTTTCAGGGGACTATCTTGCAGCCGGTCTGATAGAAGAACTCAGGAAACTGATCCCGGGTGTCAGCTTTTTCGGTATTGCGGGTCCGAAGATGATCGAAGCGGGCTGCCAGATGATCTTTCCGCAGGAAAAACTCGCCGTGATGGGATTTACCGAGGCTTTGGGCCGATTGCCGGAAATCTACTCCATCCGTAGAAGATTCCGTCAATATTGTACAGCCCATACGCCCGATCTATTCATAGGTGTCGATGCGCCGGATTTTAATCTGGGCCTTGAGGAACAGTTGAAGAAGGCCGGGATTAAAACCGTTCACTATGTCAGTCCCTCGGTGTGGGCATGGAGAGCAGAACGTATTTACAAGATCAAAAGAGCTGTCGATCGAATACTGACTCTTTTCCCATTTGAAGCCGAGTTTTATGAAAAGAATGACGTACCGGTGAGTTATGTAGGTCACCCACTGGCAGACTCTATTCCGCTGGATATTGATCGGGTGTCGGCAAGAAAGGCGCTCGACTTGCCAGAAGATGCACAAATTATCGCGGTTCTGCCGGGTAGCCGATTAACGGAAGTAGAAAAAATAGGACCGGTTTTCTGCGAGACGATCGCACAATGTCAGGTACAGCGGGATAACCTGGTTTTTATTGCGCCAATGGCCACGGCATCAATCTACGAGCTGTTTGCGCGACAGTTGGCCGCTGCCGTGCCATTTGCGAATGTTCGCCTTTATGATGGCCGCGCCCGAGAGGTAATGATGGCGGCAGACACGGCAATGATTGCTTCAGGTACGGCCGCACTCGAGGCATTGTTATGTAAGTGTCCAATGGTAGTTTCCTACCGGATGTCGCGGTCAACCTGGTGGTACGTCAAACGTAAACTGATTGTGGACCGTTACGCCCTACCGAATCATCTTGCAGGTCATGATGTTGTGCTGGAGCTTTACCAGGATGATGCCAGGCCGGAATTAATCGCAGCTGAAATATTTCGCTTGCTGGACTCATCGGAGTATGTGAAAAAATTGCGTGGTGAATTTACAGACATACACCGGATGCTTCGGCGTGATGCCAGCAAGCAGGCAGCACTGGCCGTACTCGAAGTAGTGTCTGAATGACGGTTTTCCAGGAAGTGGTCTATGTGGCAGGAGTCGATGAGGTAGGACGGGGGCCACTCGCCGGACCGGTTGTTGCAGCGGCAGTTATACTGGATGTTGCCAGGCCCATATCTGGGCTGCGTGATTCAAAAAAACTTTCAAGTAAACGCAGGGAGTACTTGAGTCATGTCATCATGGAGAATTGTCTGAGTTACGCATTCGGGCGTGCTGAAGTCGATGAGATCGATGCATTGAATATCCTGCAAGCCAGTCTGCTTGCGATGAAACGCGCAGTAGAGGCACTTTCTGTTATGCCAAATCATGCACTGGTTGACGGTAAATTTGCGCCGGACCTGGATTGCGGGGTTACCACGATAGTCGGGGGTGATGACAGTGAGGATGCCATAGCTGCCGCATCGATTATCGCCAAGGTCAACAGGGACCATGAGATGGTACAGTTACATCAATTTTATCCTGATTATGGTTTTGATCAGCACAAGGGCTACCCGACCAGGTTTCATCTGGAAGCGATAAAACGCCACGGGGTAACCAGTCATCATCGGCGTAGTTTTCGTCCGGTGAAAGATTTGCTTGAAGGACTGGCGTAAATGCAGTTTGTTCATTTACATGTCCACACCGAGTACTCGCTGGTTGACGGTATCTGTCGTATAAAACCACTGGTACAGAAGGCAGCAGCATCTGGAATGCCGGGGCTTGCCGTCACTGACTTGTCGAACATGTTCGCCATGGTGAAGTTCTACAAGGCGGCAAGAGCGATGGGAATCAAGCCACTCATTGGCGTCGAATGCCTGGTCAAGGATGAAGACACGCAGGATGAATTATCCCGCGTCGTTTTTTTGTGCCAGAACACCGATGGCTACCATAACTTGACGCGGCTGGTGAGTCGTAGCTATCAGGAAGGCCAGGTAAAGGGAAACCCGACCATACTGAAATCGTGGCTTCAGGGAAATGTCGACGGATTGATCGCATTGTCCGGTGGTATGCATGGTGACATCGGACGCGCCCTGTCGAATGAAAACCCTGATGAGGCCCAGAACTGTCTGTCTGCATGGAAAGCACTTTTTGCAGACCGTTTTTATATTGAATTGGTCAGGACAGGCAGGGCTGGCGAAGAAGAATACCTTCACGCCGTTATTCCTCTGGCGCTGGAAACCGACACACCGGTTGTTGCCACTAATGATGTTCGTTTTTTGCACCCAGATGATTTTGAATCACATGAGGCACGTGTGTGTATCGGTGAGGGCAGGATACTCGATGATCCGCGCCGACCCAAAAACTATTCCAGCGAGCAGTACCTCCGTTCAGCAGAAGAAATGGCAGAGATTTTTGCCGATCTTCCTGAGGCAATTGAAAATACCGGACTGATCGCGCAACGCTGTAATCTTGAATTGAGCCTGGGAGAGAATTTCCTGCCTGATTTCCCGATCCCCGGCGGTCTGACGACCGAAGAATACTTTGTCGCGCAGTCCAGAGAAGGTCTACAGCACAGACTGGCTTTCCTGCAGGAAACCAATGCCCTGCGAGAAGACAGGTCAGTCTACGAAGAGCGACTTCAGATTGAGCTCGATGTCATTATCAACATGGGTTTTCCGGGTTACTTTCTGATCGTTGCTGATTTCATCAGCTGGTCAAAACAGAACGGGGTGCCCGTCGGCCCCGGCAGAGGATCCGGTGCAGGTTCACTGGTCGCCTATGCGTTGGGCATAACCGACCTCGATCCGATATTTCACGAGTTACTATTCGAACGGTTTCTTAACCCGGAACGAGTCTCCATGCCTGATTTTGATATCGATTTTTGCATGGAAGGCCGTGATCGCGTCATTGAATATGTCTCGCAGCGTTATGGCAGTGATAAAGTTTCCCAGATCATTACTTATGGAACGATGGCGGCACGCGGCGTGGTTCGTGATGTTAGCCGCGTCATGGGGCACCCTTATGGCTTCGGGGACCGCCTCGCCAAGCTGATTCCGTTTGAAATCGGCATGACGCTTGAACGGGCACTCCAGGAAGAAGATGAATTACGGAAGCTGTATAACGAGGATGATGATGTCCGTTCAGTCATCGACCTTTCGCGGTCACTGGAGGGGATAGCGAGAAATGCAGGCAAACATGCTGGTGGCGTGGTGATATCGCCGTCGGTATTGACTGACTTCACGCCTTTATATTGTGAAGAAGGCGGCGGCAGCCTGGTAACACAGCTGGACAAGGATGATGTCGAGTCTGTGGGTCTCGTCAAGTTCGATTTTCTGGGTTTGCGTACACTCACAATCATAGACTGGGCGGTGAAAAATATTGCGCGACTTACGGGTGATGAGATCGACATCAGTCGAATACCGGATAATGATGAGGATCCATTTAACCTGCTGAAAGCATGCAACACCACTGCAGTATTCCAGCTCGAATCTCGTGGCATGAAGGATTTGATCAAGCGATTACAGCCTGACTGTTTTGAGGATATTGTTGCGCTGGTTGCCCTGTTCCGTCCGGGCCCGTTGCAGTCGGGCATGGTTGATGATTTTATTGACCGCAAGCATGGCAGGGCAAAAGTCACCTATCCGCACCCTGACCTGGAACCCATATTAAAGCCAACCTATGGCGTCATTCTGTACCAGGAACAGGTTATGCAGATTGCCCAGGTGCTTGCCGGTTATACGCTTGGCGGCGCTGATTTATTACGGCGGGCCATGGGCAAGAAAAAGCCGGAGGAAATGGCCAAGCAAAGGGAAATATTCACCAGTGGTGCGGTTGCCCGGGATGTAGATGAAAAGGTTGCGACCTATATCTTTGACCTGATGGAGAAATTTGCAGGGTATGGTTTCAACAAATCGCACTCTGCAGCTTATGCATTGCTTTCATATCAAACTGCCTGGCTGAAATCCAGGCACCAGGCGGCTTTCATGTCCGCGGTATTGTCCGCCGATATGGATAATACAGACAAGGTAGTCACCCTGGTTAACGAATGCCGTGAAATGAACCTGGAAATCCTGCCCCCGGATATCAATTCCTCGGATTTCAGGTTTACCCCGCGTGACAGTACAACCATCATGTATGGACTAGGTGCAATCAAGGGCGTCGGCGAAGGCGCAATTGAAAACATTACGACTGAACGCAAGGAGCGTGGGCCCTACCAGGACCTCGCCGATCTGTGTATCCGCTGTGACATGCGTAAACTCAATCGCAAGGTATTACAGGCATTGATTCAGGCAGGCGCTACGGACTGCATTGAACGTAATCGTGCGGAGCTGCTGCATAACCTGGATTCGGTACTGCAACTCGCAGACCAACATGAAAAGAATGCCGAGACCGGGCAGGAAGATATGTTCGGGTTGGCAGCAGATCCAGTAGCATCATCACCTGGTCGGGTCCCAGTAAGGTCGGCTGAAAGCTGGACGGATGAGCAAAGACTCAAGGCTGAAAAAGAAGCGCTGGGTTTATATCTCACCGGTCATCCCATTGACCGTTATGAGCAGGATGTCCAGCAGTTCACAACGCATCGCCTGAATGAAATAAATGCACTGGTTCAATCCGAGCCGGTCAATTCGAACAATTCAAATACGCGTACTGCCCGGGTTGCCGGGCTTATCAGTAATATCCAGATGAGAAATACCCGGCGCGGACGCATGGCGAATATTGAACTTGACGACAGGACAGGGCGCCTTGAGATCACCCTGTTCAATGAAGCACTGGAAAATTTCGGGCAGTACCTCGGCAAGGACAACCTGATCATGGTAGAGGGTGATCTTGGCGTGGATCGTTTCACCGGCAACATGAGGCTGACGGCGAAGAAGATGATGACCATCGACCAGGCACGCGGATACTATGCACGTTACCTGATGCTGAATCTGCAGCAGGAAAAGGTCGATGCGCAATTCCTGAAACTGCTGATGGAGACGATGAGTCCATACCGTCCCGGGCGCTGTCCCGTAAAAGGATATTATGTCAATGCCAATGCCAGTACACCGGTTCCCTTCGGGGATGACTGGAAGCTGAATCCCACCGACTCACTGCTTGACTCGCTGCAGATACTGGTTGGCGACAACAATGTCAGGTTGATTTACTGATGGTCAACCCGGTATTCAAGTCAATTATAAATAAAGTCGACTGACTCGCTGTAATCTTGTATCTTTTTACGTTATGGATCTGAATTACCTGGAATTTGAACAGCCGATTGTTGAGCTCGATGAAAAAATTTCCGAGCTGCAAAATGTCAGTGAAGGCGGTGACATCAACATAGAGGAAGCGATCAAGAGCCTTTGTTCCGAACGCAAAGGCATGATTGAACGTATTTTCTCGGATCTTTCCGCTTGGCAAATTTCACAGATGTCCAGGCATCCGCAGCGGCCCTATACGCTAGACTATATCGGGCATATGTTTACCGATTTTCAGGAATTGCATGGTGATCGCGCTTTCGCGGATGATCCGGCCATTGTTGGTGGGCTGGCGCGTATGGAGGGCAAACCCATCATGGTTATTGGCCAGCAGAAAGGCCGAGACACCAAGGAGAAGATTCGCCGTAACTTCGGAATGCCGAGACCGGAAGGTTATCGCAAGGCACTCAGGCTCATGCAGCTGGCAGAGAAATTCGATATCCCCGTAATTACATTTATTGACACACCCGGCGCTTACCCCGGAATTGGCGCTGAGGAGCGTGGCCAGAGTGAGGCGATTGCCCACAACCTGCAGGTCATGTCGGAGCTCAAGGTTCCCATCATATGTACCGTGATTGGTGAGGGTGGTTCAGGCGGTGCATTGGCGATCGGTGTTGGGGACCGTCTCTACATGCTCAGTTTCAGTACCTATTCCGTTATCTCCCCGGAGGGTTGCGCGTCAATTCTGTGGAAGAGCGCCGACAGGGCCGAGGATGCAGCCAAGGCCATGGGAATCACTGCCGATCGCCTGGAGGAACTGGGCCTGATTGACGAGGTGATTGAAGAACCACTCGGTGGTGCTCATCGTAACGTGCAGGAAATGGCGGATACACTGAAAAGCACACTTTCCAGGGCCTTGAGTGAACTGGATCAGATGGAACGCAGCGAAATGCTGGAGCAGCGCTATGCCCGTCTGATGAGTTACGGCCAGTTCAAGGAATAATCCCTCTCGTCTGGCCCCTCGGCTGATGCCCGTCACTGCCGAACAGATCACGCACCTGCTTGCGCAGGTATCCTTCCCGGTGAAACGGCTATGGATCGCTTACAGCGGCGGGCTTGATTCGCATGCACTGTTGCATTGCTGCACACGTTATCGTTCAGAATTGCCGGAGATCGCCGGGGCTATTCACGTTCATCATGGACTCAGCGCGAATGCCGACCATTGGGCGTCACATTGCCACCAGACCTGTGAGCAGCTGGGTATACCACTTGTGGTCAGGTATGTGGAACTGCCGACTGGTGAGGGGCTTGAAGACAGTGCACGCCGAGCGCGATATGAAGCCATCATTGCCATTTTACAGCCGGGCGACGTGGTATTACTGGCACAGCATCAGGATGATCAGGCGGAGACTTTCCTGTTACAGGCTTTAAGAGGCGGCGGGCCAAGGGGGCTGGCTGCCATGCCGCCGGTAGCGCCATTGGGCGAGGGCGGGTTGGTCAGACCATTGCTTGAATTCAACCGTGAAGCAATCCTGGAGTATGCACGTGCGAACCATCTCAACTGGGTCGATGATGAGAGCAACCTGGATTTGCGGTTTGAACGCAACTTTCTGCGCCACGAAATAATGCCAAAACTGACCGAACGCTGGCCAGCTGCCAACAGAACGCTGGCCAGGGCCGCGGCCCATACAGCCAGCCTGGTGCATATGGCAGATGAACTGTTGCAGGATGAACTTGAAGGCATAGCCGGTAGCCGTTCCAACACGCTTTCGATCAGCGCACTGAAATCCCTTTCGTCCGCCCGGGCCTCATTGCTGATCAGGGCATTGTGCCAAAAATTGCAGTTACCCATGCCGGCAACGGTACATGTTGAAGAATT
>JBFFRZ010000119.1:0-8045 GCA_041572715.1 Gammaproteobacteria bacterium | reverse complement strand
CCATTCGAGCGGTCACGATCCTCAACGGTGAAGCCGACACGATCCAGCGCCAGGCCAACCACGCGCCAGGCACGCGGGTAACCTGCACGATAGTCAATCAAACCATTACCTTCAGCATCCTTGATCAGGCGCGCGCGAATAGCGCCAGTACCGGCCTTGGCCAAACGCGCCCTGGCTTTCTGATCCTCTGTACCCATGAAGATCATCAGGCGACGCAGCATTTCCGCCTCCAGGTCGGGCTCGGACGGGCGGGTTTCCCACACGGTACTTGTTTCCCCGACTGCTTTTTCCAGCACCCCGCGATGGGAAATGAAGATTTCCGTCTGCTTGTCATCAACCCGCTCAAGCCGCGTACGAAAGCTATCACGGGTGGGTGCTGAATAAACCGACTCAAGCACAGAGCTCAGGAAATTACGTATAAAATCATTGGGTATATCTGCCCGGTTCTCTTTCCAGTCTGTTTCCATAACCCCGACCTGCGGATTTTCGACAGTCAGGAGAAATCCCAGATCGATCCAGAATTCCCTGACTTTGCCCCAGACCTGGTCTGCAGATGCATTCACCACCAGCCAGCGCTTGTCGCCGTCGCGCTCAACCTTGATGTCGTCCTGCTGCGGCAATATCCCGCTGCCACGACTGCCCGGCTGGCTACCCTGTGCTACTTCCGAATAACTTGCAGAACCACCGCCGGGCACTACCATGGAATCCTCAATGCGCGAACTGGATAAATCAGGTGGTATCTCCAGCGTATTGGTTTGCTTGCTTTTCTTGTACTCAATCGAGTAATCCTCAAGCCCGACAGTCTCGGTAATGGTCTCTTCCATACTTGAACCGCTACAGCCGATCAGTAACAGGGCCGGCAGTAGCGTAATGGTGAATTTCTTCAAATATTTATTCATCAGGTATCTATCAGTTCCAATATTATCTTTTTGGCGTTATGCCGGCCTGGCGCATCGCCGCCCGGACGCTCTCGTGACAGGATTCGGATAACCAGGTCAGGGGCAGCCTGATTCCAGTATCACACAACCCCATTGCCCACACGGCCCATTTAACCGGGATCGGGTTGGCTTCAACAAACAGGGACTTGTGCAAACCGGCAAGCTCCTGGTCAATGGCCTCTGCAGTCGCACGATCTGCATTAAGCGCAGCCACGTACATGTCATGCATCTTCGCGGGTGCCACGTTCGCGGTGACCGAGATACCCCCTTTGCCACCGAGCAGAATCAGCTCGACTGCTGTCGCATCATCGCCACTGAGTAAAATAAAGTCATCTACACTGGCTTCCAGTATCTCTGCGGCACGCTGCATGTCACCCGTGGCGTCCTTGATGCCGACGATATTATCAATCCTGGAAAGACGCGCCGTCGTTTCCACGCCCATGTCGCAGGCCGTCCGTCCCGGAACGTTATAAAGCAGCTGAGGAATAGCCACCGCCTCTGCAATTGCCTTGTGGTGAAGGTACAGCCCTTCCTGGGTGGGTTTGTTGTAATAAGGGGTGACCAGCAGACAGGCATCCGCCCCTGCCTGTTTTGCGGCTTCTGTCAGTTCTATGGCTTCCTGGGTGGAATTTGCTCCTGTACCGGCGATTACCGGCACCCGGCCATGGGAACGATCAACGACGGAGCGAATAACATCAATATGCTCGGCAAAATTCAGGGTGGCCGATTCACCGGTCGTGCCCATCGCAACAATGGCATCGGTGCCCTGTTGAATGTGAAATTCGACCAGTTGTTCCAGCGCAGATTCATCCACATCGCCATTTGGCGCCATGGGCGTAATCATCGCCACCATACTGCCCTGAAACATTAAAAACTCCGTTGGATTTACCAGAGCGTGCATGGTACGGATCAGGCACTATTCTGACAAGAAAAACAGCCTGTTCAGCTTCTTTTTTTGGCCCGTTTCGATTGATTTTATGTACACTATGCGGCCTTTCAAACCAGCATCTTTTCCCATGAAACAGCAACTGCTCGTAATCACCTGTGTCGGCAGAGACAGGCCGGGTCTGGTCGACCAGCTAACCAGTGTCATACTGGATGCAAAAGGCAACCTGGTGGACAGCCGCATGACCGTACTGGGCGAGGATTTCGCCATCCTGACCCTGGTGTCTGGTAACTGGGATACCATCGCTAAACTGGAAGACAGCCTGGCTGACCTGGCGGAAAAGGAAGACCTCAGCATTACCACCCGGCGCACGGAGGAACGCGAACAGAAATCGGATGCGGTGCCCTATGGCGTCGATGCCGTATGCGTTGACTCACCCGGGATCGTACACAGCCTGGCCGAGTTTTTTGCCTCAAGAAAAATCAATATCGAAGAGCTGAACACCAACCGGTATGCCGCCCCTCATACCGGCACACCCATGTTTTCTGTCCACATGGCGATCGCGGTACCTGCCAACCAGCACCTGAACACGCTAAGAGAGGAATTTTTCAGCTTCTGTGACGAGATCAATCTCGACGCCGTACTGGAACCGGTCAAGCATTAGAAATTTCCGGCACGGTCTTGCTTTTATCCGGCCACGCCTTCAACACGGCCTGAACCACGGTCGCCAGCGGGATCGCGAAAAACACACCCCAGAAGCCCCATAAGCCGCCGAACACCAGGATCGCGACGATGATGGCGATCGGGTGGAGATTGACGACCTCGGAAAACAGCAGGGGCACCAGGGCATTCCCATCCAGCGCCTGGATGATCAGGTAGGCAACCACAACCCAGTAGAAATCTGCGGTCAGGCCCCACTGAAAATAGGCCACCGCCGCCACGGGTATGGTCACCACCGAGGCCCCGATATACGGAATAATGACGGATAAACCGACCAGCACCGCGAGCAGCATGGCGTAGTTGAGATCAAGCCAGACAAATGTCAGCAGGCACACCGTCCAGATAATCAGGATTTCAATGAACTTGCCACGGACGTAGTTTCCAATCTGCCGGTCTACGTCGCTCCAGACTACCGCCAACAATGTTCTGTTATCCGGCAGGTATGAGGTTAGCCATTTGATGAGCTGGTGTTTATCTTTCATGAAGAAGAAAACCAGCAGTGGCACCAGGATCAGGTACACCAGCAGGGTTATCGCACCAACGACGGACGACAATGACCAGGTCAGTACGGATTTACCTATTGCGGCCATGTCATCACGCAGACCATTGGTCATTTCCTTGATTTGCTCAACCGTGAAGAATTCCGGATATTTTGCCGGTAACGTCAATAAGGCTGTCTGTGCCTGGCCCAGCATGGCCGGCAACTCCGTAATCAGGTCCTTGGTCTGGTTGTAAAGCTGGGGCAGTAACAGAAAGACCACCAAGACTACAAACATGATGAACAGGAGAAAGACGATGACTACCGAGATAATGCGCATCACGCCCCAGGATTCCAGTCGGCGCACCATGCCCTCGAGCAAATAGGCGATGACCACGCTGGCCAGCACCGGCGCCAGCATATCCCCCATCACCAGGATCACGGCCAACAGGATGACCAGCGTAAACACCAGGATTATCGCCTGGGGGTCTGAAAAATGCCGGTTAAACCAGTCCTTAACGGTCTGAATCATGATTTACCTTTATGCTGTACTGCTCATACTGGGTTCTGAAATATATTTCCAGGTCATCGATAACATGGACCGCCTCGCGCCCCTGCATCATGTGCTGCATCATGAACGATGACGTTTCATGCAGAAGCGCCTGCCGGTCGAGCATCGGGTAAGTCTTTGACAAGCGCTTGATCGCCGCAACCACACTCTCACCCTCCGGGCGTGGAATATCTAGCGGATCGGTATAGTGTTGTTCGGCCTGGTGACGCGCTGAAAGAAACTCCGCATACTCAATGAGTGCCGATTGTCCGGCGGGCGTCATTGATGCGTAAAGGCTCAATAATTTACGTTCTTCCCTGCTGCTCATAGGAATAACCTGGAACGGCTTTATAGCGATCTACAACGGACCTTCCTGGTGCTCCCGGCAATATTGCTGGGCAAACTCAAGCAGTTCTTCCATTGCCTGTACGCGGAACTTCTGTTTCTTGTAAACAAAAGAAAATGGCCGGGTCATCGGCGGATCCAGGTCAACCGCCTTCAGCGTGGCCAGTTCCAGTTCCTTGCCAATGGTCGCACTGGAAACAATCGAGATACCCATGCCGGCCTCGACCGCACCCTTGATGGCTTCAGGGCTGCCCAGTTCCATTGATAGCTTGAGTGCACTCTCGGGAACATCGTGCTGTTCCAGATATTCATTGATGACTTCTCGTGTACCCGAACCTTCCTCACGGCATATGTAAGGATATGCCATGATGTCGTCCAGCGTGGCGACCTCCTTTGTCGACATTGGATGATCAACCGGTACCACGCATACCAGCCTGTCTTCACGGCATACATCCACGATCAGGTTCTTGTTGTGCACCGGAGCCTCAACAACGCCGAGATCGATTTCGTTATTCTCGATCATGTAAACAATGCCATCCGTATTGGAGACCTTAAGCTGGATGTTGATGTCCGGGTACTCTGCGCGGAAATTGCCCAGCAGCGCCGGCAACATGTACTCGGCAATGGTCGTACTGGCGCCCAGGGTCAGCGTGCCACTGATTTCGCCGGTGATTTCACGAACGGCATTTTCCATCTGCCCATACAGCTCGAAGATCTTGACCGCGTGCTCATAGATCACCTGGCCAGCCTCGGTAAGACTGATTCGATTGTGCGTGCGGTCAAACAGGCGGGTGTTGAACTGCTCTTCAAGTTGCCTGACCTGAAAGGTCACCGCGGGCTGTGTCATGTGCAGATGTTCAGCGGCCTTGGTGAAACTCAGCAGTTTTGCGACTGTATGAAATACCTGTAAGCGTCGATCGGACATATTCCTGATCCCTAAAGCATGGTGCCTGATAATAGTTGTAGCGGCGTATTATGCCCCAATTATTTTTATGACCCAAAAGATAATTGTATGTTAGGTTCAGCTAATATCAACTTCAATGCGCAAAAAAAACCCCGGTGACCCGGGGTTTAGTGCTTAACGCTTTATTATTTTATTCTTCAGGCTCGAAAACGTATTTCGGCTTGGTCCATTTGAGTGCCAGTGGCAGCATCATCAGGGCCAGGAACACGTCAATGACCAGTGCCATACCGATGTAGACACCCAGTGCCCAGGTATTGGCCAGTTCCGTGGAAACCAGCGGGATAAAGCTACCCAGTAGTACAATCACGGAGACGATTACCGCCGAACCGGTGCCGGCAAGCGTGTTCCTCAGTGACTGCTCCCAGTTTCGCCCGGTCGCTGCCATTTCTTCACGTAATCGTGAAATCATGTAAATCCCGTAGTCCACACCCAATCCCATGGCGATACTCAACGCCACCTGGGTATGGAACGCGAGGTTACCCGACCAGTTCTTCACCACGGTGAAATAACCGCCCAGACCATACTGCGCAAACAGGGTCGTGAGCAGGATCACCAGCAGCATCACCGCCATGGAAAACGAGCGGAAAATGATGGCAGAGACGATGAAAATCGCCAGCGCCGTCTGCAAAGGACCTTTTAGCCAGTTTTCAACTGCAACATCTCGAGTCGCCTCGGTAGCACCGAGGAATCCACCAACACCGGGACGTTCATAGCTTCCACTGTCATCGATGGCCAGTTCATTGGAATCACAGATCGCTGCCTGTTCAACCGGTCCGCAACGCAAACCGAAGTTGACCATGCTGAAGCCTTCATCGTTTTTGTGCTTTTCAATGTAGTCCTGAATATCAGCCACGACCTGGTGCGTCTCGACCGGGTCCATGGTGTTCACAAAACCAAGGATCACGCCCTCGTTCCAGTTCGGTGCGACGAACGAGTCCATGTCACCTTCACTGGTCATGGCCTCAAGTAGACCGTTGTAGAGTCGCACAATCTCCAGGCCATCACGGTCGTCATCCGGATCAAGATTACGCAGGGACTCCTCGGTCGGCACAAACAGTTTCTGGCGGTTGGAAGGCACACCCTGGGCAGAGTCCAGCAACATGTGCACCAGGCGGATGTACTGTGCATAGGAACCGGTATAACCAATAAACGGATGATCCCGCAGCCAGTGCTCGAATTTTTCAATGTCGGCAAGTACCTTGTCGTTATTGTAGATACCCTGTGGCCCGTCTTCATCCTCGTCATTACACGTGGATCGATCCTCCCCTTCCGCCCAGGTACATTCAGGCTTCAACGGCGCCTTACCGCGGATCGGTATCGATACCGAGATCACACCCGGCATGATTTCATTCAGCGCCTTGATATCCGTGATCGTTATCGAACTTTCCTTGAACGCGGCCCTCGGGTAGTTGATGCCGACCTCAACCCCCGGCATCAGGTGATCCTCGGTCGGCGCATACACCTTGGTGAAATAGGTCGAGACGATGACGACCGCGAGAATAATCGCGATCGGAATCATCTTGCCCGGCCCGTCCAGCAGGTTTGCCAGACCATTACCGACCTTGTGCTCCCAGTCGTGGCCCCCATGTTCTTCCACCTTCTTGAATGGCATGGTCACCAGCATCAAGGGAATCATGGTCGTTGTGGTTATCAGCAAGGTGGCCATGCCAAACATGCCAAAGTAGGCATACGCCTTGTAGAACGAGATATCGACCAGCGCCAGGGTGGCGAAACCCATGACGTCGGTAATGATTGACAGGGTGGCCGGCACAATCGTGTGCTCGATGGCAACAATGCCTGCCTCCTTGTCATCGTCGGTTTTGGCTCGTTCCTGCAAAAATCGTCGGGTGATCTGAACCGAGTGACCAATACCGATCGCCAGCAGCAGCATCGGCGTCAAGACCATCATGGTGGTCAGCTTGAATTGAGAGATACCCATTAAACCCAGCGTCAGGCAGATGGTTGCACCCACGCCAATCAATGGGAATATGGCGCCACGCCAGTTACGGAATTCAAACCACAGCACCACCAGGACAATGATCAATGAGATCAGGAACAACCACCATTTCTGTGCGAGGTCATACAGCATGTAGGCAAGGAAGTAAGGCTCACCTGCCACCATGATCTCGAAGCGCTCATCCTGCTGATAAGGCTCAACCATTTCGATGAGCTGCGTCACCCATGGCAGGTAAATCGCCTTCACCTCATCCGTGTAGTCGGTAATGATGAAGGTACCCTTGGCGGTACAACCTGCGTATTCATTCGGCGGACACTTGTTGCCATTGGCATCTTCCATGTATACCAGCATTGGCGAGAGTACCGGGTTGGTTTCCATACCCTCTTTCAGGAACGCCAGCTGCTCCTTCGCCTCTTCCGGATCACTGCTGATGCCTTCAGTAGGAATAAGTCGTTGGAATACCAGGCCATCCTCATCGGCGCCCATGTACTTGATCTTTTGTGCCGCCAATGAAATGGAGTTGGCCGGACGTGACTTGGGCAACGCCTCAAGCTTGAAGTGCAGCTCCTGCACCATGTTGATGAACCAGTCCTGGTAAATGTCCCCTTCCTTCACCATCAGCCCGAGGACCATGATGTTGCCCATGCCGAAGTTGTGCTCGGCATAAAGGTTGGTCGCTACATACTTGTTACTGGGTGGCAGCAGGGTATCCGGATCATTCCGCATATCCAGGTCTTTAATGAAATACGCAAAAAGTGCGCTCATAACAAGCACGATTATCATAATCGGCCAGCGCAGCGACATGACCAGTTCTGCATAACGACGCGCGATAGATTTATTGCCTGACATTAGACGCTCCAATTCTTTTTATGGAAATAGTCGCTACGGCGTACTGCCTTTAGCAGCACTATTCATCCATTGAAATAAAAAGGCAGTATCAACGTTGATCGTCGATACTGCCTCAGCTACTACTTATGTATTGTTGTTTTAATCAAAGATGTATTTCACGCCAACCTGAATATTTGAAGTCTCTTCCAGTTGACCAAACCAGGAATCTTCATCACCCCAGTAGGAGTTCAGCTCACCGGATACCACCCAGTTGTCCGTCAAGCCATACTCGACGTCAAAACGGTTCCAGTAACCACCCACATCTTCAAAGATGGTGATGTTACCCCAGCGGCCCTGTTGCTCAGAACCAAAAGGCTTG
>JBFFRZ010000118.1:0-8136 GCA_041572715.1 Gammaproteobacteria bacterium | reverse complement strand
CATCAACCGCACCCATGTAAACAACGCATTTCAATCCCATGCGGGCTGCTACGGTCGCACTGGCTACACCATGCTGACCAGCCCCGGTTTCCGCGATGATTCTGGTTTTCCCCATACGTCGGGCCAGTAATGCCTGGCCTATGGTGTTGTTGATTTTATGTGCGCCAGTATGATTGAGATCTTCACGCTTTAACCAGATTTGTGCACCACCAGTCTGGCGACTGAGTCTTTCTGCATAATAAACCGGCGATGGCCGACCAACGTAGTGTTTCAAATCATGCTCAAATTCGGCCAGGAAGTCCTTGTCCTGCTTGTACTTGTCATAGGCTTCCCTGAGTTCATCAAGAGCGGCCATCAGTGTCTCAGCAACAAATATACCGCCATACTTGCCAAAGTGCCCCCGTTTATCCGGGAACTGGGAAAAATCGATAATGTCTTCAGGTTGTGCTGACATATTGCACATTCTCCACAAATTGTCTGACCTTGATCGGGTCCTTGATACCTGGCTCAGACTCTACAGCACTACTGCAATCCACAGCATATGGTCTGATCTGTCTAATTGCAGATTGTACATTGTCCGGGCTCAATCCGCCCGCGAGAATGACTGGTCTGCCAATATCATCGGGTACCATGGCCCAGTCAAAAGACTGGCCACTGCCCCCGGCCTGGTCACGTCGGTGACTATCAAGCAGGAAAGCACTCGAGTTGGCATATTCTTCCTGCAATTGTTGAAAGTCCTGGACACCATCACCCATGGCAACCGCCTTGTAATAAGGGAAACGAAACTGCTCGCAAAACCGGCCATCCTCGCTGCCATGGAATTGCAGCCGATCAATCCTGCAACCTGAAAGCACCTGATCAACCTCTTCACGGGACGGATTCATAAAAAGCGCAACGATGGTAATAAATGGCGGTAAATCACTCAGTATTGCTTTGGCTTGCATTACCGAAAGATTCCTGGGGCTGGGCGGATAAAACACCAGACCCAGGGCATCCACACCATTGCTGATACACATCATTGCATCTTCATGACGAGTGATACCGCATATTTTTATTCGTGTAGTCATCCCAGTAATATAATGCCAGAAGGTTCCTCAGGTAAATCAAACTCTTTAGGGTAATTTACCCTGGTGAGATAGAGACCATTAGCCGGGGCAGTCACGCCCGCCGCACGCCGGTCTTTGGCGTCGAGTACCTCGTTAACCCATTCGACATCCTTCTCACCAGCACCAATCGGCAGCAATACACCCATGATATTCCTTACCATGTGATGTAAAAATGCGTTTGCTTCTATCACCATGACAATGAATGTCCCGTTTTGTTCCAACTGCAAACGATGGATTGTTTTAATCGGTGATTTAGCCTGGCACTCCACGGCCCTGAAAGAAGTGAAATCATGCTCACCGAGCAGATAATTACCTGCCTGCTGCATTCGACCAATATCCAGTGGTCGATAATCCCAGGTTGAACGATTACGATTGAGCGCACTGTTCGCTAGTGGGCTATTGTTGATAACATAGTGATACTCCCTGCTGACAGCCTTGAATCGTGCATGAAAGTGATCAGCAACAGGTGTTACCCAACGCACGGAAATATCATCTGGCAAATAGGTGTTTGTTCCCAGCACCCAGGAACGAGTGGTTCGTTGCGCACCAGTATCAAAGTGAACTATCTGCTGTGTAGCATGAACACCCCGATCAGTCCTGCCTGCACATTGTGCATGTATCGTTTCATCCGCAACTTTGGATAACGCTGACTCGAGGTGCTCCTGGATGGTATTTCTGATATGTCCCTGGCGCTGCCAGCCCGAATAGTTCGTACCGTCGTATTCAATACAAGCAGCTATCCTGTTCATCTTCAAAATACCACATATAAATAAAAAACGGGGCAATCGTGCCCCGTTCTGTCGATACGTATCGAATACCTATCGGTTATGCACTCTTGAGTAACTCCTCAGCTTCAGCCTTCTGGGTGTCGCTACCTTCGGCAATGACTTCTTCAAGTATGCCTTTAGCGCCATCGCTGTCTCCCATGTCAATATAGGCTCTTGCCAGATCAAGTTTGGTTGCTACCTCATCACCTTCTGCAGACAGGCTTTCGCCAAGTGAATCTTCCTCCAGCATTACCGTGGCATCTTCACTACCTTCCAGATCAAAATCCATGTCCAGATCCAGTGCGCCGTCATCTGAAGCGACATCTTCATCAAGACTGAAATCGGACAGGTCCAGCATATCATCGCTAATGTCGAGCTCTGAGTCACTGCTTTCCTCAGGCATTACCGTCGGATCCTCGGGTCCTGCCTCAGCAGCTTCCTGCAGCTCTGTTGCGCTAACATCCAGTGCAACTGTATCTGAAGGAGTCGCAGCTTTGGCACCGGTGTCAGCGACATCATCCAACTCAAAGTCCATCGACATGTCCAGATCTTCATCCACCGTATCGGTAGCGACTGTATCTTCCGATGGCGCCGCTTCAACTTCTGCTACGTCGTCCAGCTCGAGGCCGCCCATATCAAATTCAAGTTCGTTTCCGGCCGGCTCGGCTTCTGCCTTGGGCTCCTCTTCTGATGAATCAGTATCACCGAGGGAGAAATCACCCAGATCGAATTCCAGTTCGTTACCAGCGGGCTCCGGCTCGGCAGCTGCCGCGGGTTCTTCTGCCGCTTCAAGTTCAGCACCAAGATCACCCAGGTCAAACTCAAGTGAATGTTCATCTTCCAGATCCGATTCTGGCTCGATTTGCGTTGCGCCAGAAGGCTCTTCGAAGTCCATGTCACTCAAATCTACTGGCTTGGACTCTTCCGCTCCTGCGGCTACTGCAACATTGGCTGACTCATCAAGTGCCTCCGTAGCCTCTGCATCTACCCCGCCTGGCTCAGCTTCCTCGGACTCGCCCAAGCCAAAATCAATTTCGCCGAAGTCCAGACTCTCAGCCTCTTCTTGCGCCGCTTCAGGGGCTACTTCTTCCGCCTGCTCTCCGGCTTCTGACATAGATCCTGCCAGATCGAAATCCATAGCCATTGTGGATTCCATGTCTACGCTCGCATTACCAGTGGACTCGGGGGCCTCCACGACCATCCCGGCTCCGCCAAAAGCGGCTGCTTCCGGCGCAAAAGACTTGCCGGTTTGTTCAATTTCGTCCCACTCCGGCGTCCCGGCCATTGCGTCCTTGTACTCGTCTGCAGCCTGGGCAAATTCGGCCTGCATACCACCGGCTTCAAAGACCTTGAACAGCCTGAGCTTGTATTCGTTGTTATCCGGATAACTGGCAATAGCCTGCCTGACAATTTCTGCCGCCTGCTCATAGTCACCAAACGCCTCGTAAACGTCTACTTCCTCGAGTGGGTCCGGACCACCCTCAGCTGCCGCAGGTACTGCTGCGGGCGCAGCTGCGGCTGGCTCACTTTCACTTGTCTCAAATACCATGTCACCGAACTCAGCCGCCTCGGCAGTTTCTGCTGCAGGCGCGTGGTCCAATACAGTTTCCTGTTCAGAAGGTTCCAAAGCGGACATACCGGGGTCAGTTGCATCTTCAGCACCTTCGAACTCCTCGGCCATATCAGCCACCGGAGCAACGGCTACGGCTTTCTCCTTTTTACTGGTCAGGGCTTGTATTTTCTCTTTGATATTCGCAATAAATGAAGGCTTCGCCTCTGTCTGTATAACTTCGACTGTCGCGGGCTCCTGGGTGACTGGCACCGCAGCCTCTTCAGGCTCATCGGATTTACCTCTGCGTCTCATTACCAAGGCAATGAGCGCGATCAACACAACCAGGACGCCACCCACGATCGCCAGTAGGGTCGGATTGTTTGTAACCTTGTTGACGTAGTCCATAGCGACATCCATCGGGCTTTTCTGCGCCGGTGGTGGCAGTGGTGCTGGCTGCGGTGCTGGCTTAGGTTTGGCTACCGGTTTTGGTTCGGGCTTAGGCTCCGCTTTTGGTGCGGGCGCGGGCTCCGGGGCGGCCGGCTGTTCTACTACAGGCGCAACCGGTTCCATCGTGACTGGCGCAGGTTCAGGCATTGCCGCTACAGCAGGGGCCTGTGCCTGTCCTGCAGCAAGTGAATCCTGCAGCTGTTTCATTTCCTGGTTTTGAATCTCGAGCAGTCGCCTGAGTTTTTCCATCTCAGCAACGGTTGATTCGAGTTCAGAGATCCTGGACCTGAGCTCTTCATTCTCCATTTTCTGGCTGGTCATACTCTCGGTAGCCAGCGCGAGTTCTCTTTTCAGTGCATCAACCTCAGCTGATGAACCTGCAGCGCCTGTATCCGCCATACCGGATGAAACAATTTGGAGTTCTTTTTCAGGGGCAGCTTCAGGCATTGATGGCTCAGGCGCACTGGCTGCTGGCATCGCCTCAGATACCCCGGGCTGTTCCATCGTCGTCTCAGCCGTTGGCATCATGTCCAGCTCGGTATTTACCTGCCTGACCTGTGCGATGGCATCTGCCCGGTCTCTGCTGGCAATCGTATCCTTGTCGGGTATTCTGAGAATGGAGCCTTTTCGCAGGCTGTGGATATTACCGTCTATGAATGCCTCAGGATTAGCATCAAACAGCGCCAGCATCATCTGCTGAGTAGTCACATCCCCGGAACGTACCTGATTCGCGATACTCCATAGTGTTTGTTGGGCCTCAACCGGACCATAGGTATCGCCAGAATGGGAGGGGTAAACGACTGCGACATCGGGGTAACCGAGGTCATCTGTAGTAGTGGCTGGCGCAGCCTGGCCTGCAGGAGCACTGGCTTTGGCCACAGGAGCAGCTGCCGGTGGAGGTGCGGCCATTGTCACAGGTGGATCGAGCAAAACCGTGTATTCGCGTAGCATGCGGCCTTTAGGCCAGTTCACTTCCACGAGGAAATCAAGAAATGGTTCACGCATCACTTCAGACGATGTGAGTTTGACAACCGGCGTACCATCCTTACGGGTAGTTACATTGAACTTGATCGCAGTCAGGTGATAGGGGCGATCAAGATTCACGCGATCAAAAGCCTGGGGTGACGCCAGCTGTACGGTTACCTCATCAAGTTCACCCTCTACAGAGGAAATCAACTCAATCTCCGCATCGAGGTGCTGATTGAGAGCAGAATTGATCCTGATATCACCCACACCAAGGGCATACGCATTCCCTGACAATGCGGCACCCATAATCAAGGCTAGTGGCAGTTTTTTAAACATGGTTTTCACACCCTCAAATTCATCCCCGCTAAACCCAGGCTTACGCACCCATAGCCTGAATCCTGTTACGAGAATTAATGGTCCTTATTCTCAGTTATAGTTCCATTTTAATTAATTTTTCAGAAAAAGCTACTAACTATCCGTTAAATATAGTCTTTTATTAAGATTTCAGCGATTTGTACGCTATTCAGGGCAGCACCTTTTCTGACATTGTCAGCGACCACCCACATATCCAGGCCATTTTCACAGGATATGTCTTCACGAATGCGGCCAACAAAAACATCATCATGAGATGCCGCTTCAGTAACCGCAGTGGGATAGCCACCATCCCGACGCTCATCCAATACTGTGATTCCATTGAACTTTTTCAGTAATTCAGTAGCTTCCGCAGCTGTAATATGGGCCCTGGTTTCTATATGAAGCGCCTCGGAATGACCGTAGAAGACCGGGATCCTCACTGCTGTCGGGTTTACCCTGATGCTGTCATCCTCCATGATCTTGTTGGTCTCCCAGACCATTTTCATTTCTTCCTTGGTATAACCGTTGTCCTGAAACACATCGATATGCGGTAGCGCATTGAACGCAATTTGTTTTGGGTAAACCGAGGCTTTAGCCTCATTGCCATTCAACAGGGCCGCGGTCTGGCCCGCCAGTTCCTCAATGGCCTCCTTGCCCGTACCGGAAACAGCCTGGTAGGTAGCCACGTTGATGCGGCTGATTCCTACGGCATCCTGAATAGGTTTAAGTGCAACCAGCATCTGTATCGTCGAACAGTTGGGGTTCGCGATAATGCCCCGCTTCTTGTAATTCGCAATGGCGTGCGGGTTTACTTCCGGCACGACCAGTGGGATATCGTCGTCGTAACGAAAATGTGCGGTATTGTCGATAACAACACAGCCAGCTGCAGCGGCTTTGGGAGCAAATTCAGCGGAAATGCTTCCCCCGGCAGAAAATAATCCGATTTGCACTTTACTGAAATCGAAAGTCGCCAGGTCTTCCACAATCAGCATCTTTCCATTGAATTCAACCTTTTTACCCGCAGACCTACTGCTGGCCAAGGGATAAACTTTACCAACCGGAAATTTGCGTTCGGCCAGAATCGACAACATGGTCTCGCCAACTGCACCGGTAGCCCCCACGACTGCTACATCATATGTTTTGCTCATAACGCTTTTATACCTCTTTAAATAATCTTCAACAACTATTTCATGTATCTATATGTTTTATATAGATTTTAACGCAGTCACGACAGCGTCACCCATGGCCCTGGTCGACATGGAACCACCCAGGTCCATCGTCCTGGCGCCTTCGGCCAACACCCTGCGCACCGCGGTCTCCACGTGCCCGGCCATCTCATTTTCTCCGAGTGAATACCTCAGCATCATGGCCACTGACAATATCGTGGCTAGCGGATTCGCTACTCCCTTGCCCGCAATATCCGGGGCTGAACCATGAATAGGTTCGTACATTCCCTTGTTTTCACTATTCAGCGATGCCGAGGGCAACATGCCAATAGACCCGGTCAGCATGGCAGCTGCATCGGACAGAATATCCCCAAACATATTGCCGGTAACAATGACGTCGAACTGCTTGGGCTCCCTGATCAATTGCATCGCGGCATTGTCAACATACATGTGAGTGAGATTTATTCCACCGACTTCATCACAGATTTCAGTCATCTTGTTACGCCAGAGCTCGCTGACTTCGAGCACATTAGCCTTGTCCACAGAGCATAATTTTCCATTGCGTTTTTTTGCGACATCTATGGCTACCCGGGCAATACGTTCTACTTCTGATTCCCGGTATACCAGGGTATTGAAGCCCTCTTTTTCGCCGCTCCCGGTTTCACGGATACCCCGTGGCTGGCCGAAGTAAATGCCACCGGTTAATTCCCTGACGATCATAATATCGAGGCCCGAAACAACCTCGGATTTCAGCGTGGACGCATCAACCAGCTCCGGATAAAGAATCGCCGGCCGCAAATTGGCAAACAAATCCAGCCCAGCACGAATTCTGAGCAGTCCCTGCTCCGGACGCATAGGACGTTCAAGGCTATCCCACTTGATTCCCCCGACCGCGCCCAGCAATATCGCATCCGAGGCTCTGGCCAGTTGCAGTGTGGCTTCCGGCAGCGGATCACCCGCACCATCCACACCGGCGCCACCAATCAAGCCGTACTCAATTTCAGCCTTCAGGCCAAAATCACTTTGCAGGCAGGTGATTACTTTCATGGCTTCGGCAACAATCTCCGGGCCAATCCCATCTCCTTCTAATATCAATAAGTTATGAGACATTTTAGATAAATCCTGTAAGTTGATATATCAGTTGAATAGCCAGGGTGCCTGCTGTCTTCGCCTCTCTTCGTAGGCCCTGATGTCATCTGCATGGTTGAGTGTCAAACCGATGTCATCCAATCCTTCAAGCAGGCAACGTTTTCGAAAAGCATCAATTTCAAAATTCAGCGATCTGAATTCGTCTCCTGATATTCGCTGCTCCTGCAGGTCGATGGTGAGTTGATAGCCCGGGTTTTCACGCACCTGTGCAAACAGCAGATCGATATACTTTTCCTTCAAAGTAATGGGCAATAACCCACTCTTGAAGGCATTGTTAAAAAATATGTCGGCGAAACTTGGTGCGATAACGGCACGAAAACCAAAATCGCTCAGTGCCCACACAGCATGTTCCCTGGACGAGCCGCAGCCAAAGTTTTCTCGACCCAGCAAAATCGTTGCCTGGTCATAGGGAGACTGGTTCAGGACAAAATCAGGATTAAGCTTTCTCTTGCTGTGATCCTGGCCGGGCTCCCCGGGTTCAAGGTAGCGCCAGTCGTCGAACAGGGTGGGTCCAAAACCTGTTCGCTTGATCGACTTCAGGTATTGCTTGGGGATGATGGCATCGGTATCCACGTTGGGACGATCGAATGGTGCAACGATACCGGTATGTGTGGTAAAGGCCTGCATTT
>JBFFRZ010000117.1:0-8160 GCA_041572715.1 Gammaproteobacteria bacterium | reverse complement strand
GCCTACCTTAATGTGCTGGCAGAAGAAGCCAGGCTGTCATCAGTGCAGGCGAATAGCAAGGCGATTGAGCGGCAGCTGGAGCAGGCGAAGAAGCGCTACGAAGTGGGCCTGATCGCGATCACAGACGTGCACGAGGCCCAGGCAGAGTACGACCTTTCAAAGGCCGCAGAGATTGAGGCGACCAATAACGTGTCCATCGCTTACGTGGAATTAAGTGAAATCACGGGTCAGTCACATGGTGAATTATTGAAGCTGAAGGCCGATATTCCGATGATTACGCCCGAGCCAAATGATATCAATGCCTGGGTGGATAATGCTCTGAAGAACAACCTCTCCATTGCTGCCGCGCTGGCGACGATCGAGCTGGCACAGGAGGGCGTCAACATTCAGCGCGCGGGACATTACCCGACCCTGGATTTGCAGGGTGCAGTGGCAGATAACAACACAAATTCGAGGTTTGCTGATGATGCAGAAGTCAATTCTGTCAGCCTCGTATTCAATTTACCCATTTACCAGGGTGGTGCCGTGGAATCCCGTACCCGCGAGGCCCTGGCCTTGCTGGAACAGGCACGCGAAGAAGCAACGGGCACCCATCGTGATGTCGAGAGGCAGGCGCGCAGCGCCTACCTGGGCGTGGTGGCCGACTTGAGCCGTATAGAGGCTCTGAAGCAGTCGATCATATCGACCCAGAGCGCGGTTGACGCGACCGAGGCCGGTTTCGAGGTGGGTACCCGCACGATCGTGGACGTCCTTGGTGCGCAGCGGGCTTTGTACGAAGCCAAGGCGAATTTTCATATCGCCCGCTACACCTACATTGGTAATTATCTCCTGCTTAAACAGGCGGCAGGCAGCCTCTCGGATGAGGATGTAAGGATAGTCAACTCGGTATTGACGGAAAAGGAATTTATTGATCCCGTGCAGCAGTAAACCGGCTTCCCGGTCGTACAAAACTTTTGCCAGAAATTAAATTCGAAATATTCAGTCATTAACTGAAGAATTTTTGATGAAGCTCCGGTATCGGAGCTTTTTTTTTCGATATGATTAGTGCCCAGCCACGAGGGACCAGTATGGATCAGACAGCCGATCAGTTAGCCCAGCACTTACATGAACTTCAGGATTACCTGAAACAGGAACAACCTCGTCTTGCAGAGCTGGTGGATGAGTATCGCCAACTGGACCAGGTGGCCTATCGGATGGGCTTGTTATCTCGTAGCCAGTCATATGCCGACAAGGTGTCCTGGTGGCCCTTGATAGCGGTACTCGGTACATTCTCAGCCGGTAAGTCGACCTTTATCAACGATTACCTGGAGTTTTCATTACAGCGCACCGGTCACCAGGCAGTGGATGACAAGTTCACCGTGATCTGTTTTGCCGCCGACGGTCAGTCAAAGACATTGCCGGGCACAGCACTGGACGCGGACCCGCGTTTCCCATTCTACCTCGTGGGCAGAGAGATCGAAGCCGAGGCGGAAGGTGAGGGCAGAAGGCTAGACAGTTACCTGCAACTGAAGACCTGTCCCTGCGAGAAGCTGAAGGGCAAGATACTGGTCGATTCACCCGGATTCGATGCCGATGATCAGCGTACCGCAACCTTGCGTATAGCAGACAGAATCATCGAACGGTCTGACCTGGTCATGGTGTTTTTTGATGCCCATAAACCGGAGCCGGGCGCTATTCGCGACACGCTGGAGCACCTGGTGGAGAAAGCGGTTGAAAGACACGATGCCACCAAGTTTATCTATATATTGAACCAGATCGATGTCACCGCGGATGAAAACAACCTTGAAGATGTCGTAGCAGCCTGGCAGCGGGCGCTGGCCCAGAAGGGTCTGACGGCGGGTCGTTTTTACCGGGTATTCAGCCTGACCGCCTGTGCGCACATTGAAAATGAAGAGGCAGCCAGGCGATTGATCGATTGGCGTGAACAGGACATGGCCGACCTGGAACAGCGTCTGGAGGAAGTAGAGACGCATCGCGTCTATCGTGTAGCGGATGCACTGCGTCATCACTGCAGGCATATCGAAGAAATGGTGGTGCCGGAAATCAATGAGCGCCTGGTTGACTGGCGACGTTTCGTGCTTGCTGCAGATACCGCGGTATTAACTACATACGTGGTTTTGATCGTTTTGCTGTTGCTGTTTACCGGTTCGTGGGAAGGTTTTAACTACGTGCCCGCAGGATTCGTACAGACCATAATGGGTAGCATGATCCTCAAGGGTTTAATCAGTGTTTTACTGATCGGATCAATGATTATTTTTCATTATGGATTCAGACGTTTTGCGCAGCAGCGTTATCGGCCGGCAGCCGACGAGCACAAACTTGAAGGGTTCGATACCGATGCACTGGACAGGGCATTTATAAAGTCCACCGGAACATTCAGAAGCTTGTTTGCAGGGTCACCAAGCGGTTGGCATGTATTTAACCGCCGGCGCCTTTCAAATGTTTTTTATAGCGCAGGCGTGTTTATCAAGAAGCTCAATGATACCCATATCCAACCTGATGGCAGCTGGGCTGAAGACACTGAACCAGATGCTGAAGCAACACAGAAAAAGACCGAAGAAACCGAAGAAACCACTTGAAAGATAAGTAAATATACATATACTTATATTCGTGTATTTGATTATAGGTTATATAGGCCGTGATGATTCGCCTATAGAAATGGTTTGCAACTAAAAAACCTCGTTTGAATTAAAATTTTGTCGCTTTTTTAGACAAAAAAATTACCTAAGGAGGTATACAATGTCGCAACTTTTTTCTGATGGCTGGATGCAGTCATTTGCAGAGGCCTGGAACTCAGAACCTGAACTATCTGGAGAGCTGGAAAAGATTAACTTCAACTCTGTAATCGGCTATGGAATTGATGGAGAAGACACTCCAAGAGGCGTGCTTTCGATTGAAAATGGTAAAGCAGTAAGCGCCGGTGAATATAACGGTGAAGAATTGAACTGGGATCTGCGTGCCAGTGAAGACCAGTGGGGCAAGTGGATCAGCAAGCCACCTGGCATGATGGGTCTGGGAACGGCTTACACGACACGTAAGCTGAAATTTAACGTTGGTGACTACGGCGCCATGGTAAAGGATCCGCGTATGGCGGGGCCTTTTATCAAAAGCTTTGCAGCAATGGGTCAGGCTAAGTCCTGATCTGTACATGGGACTGGACAGGATTTGATGAAGTTGACGAAAACTGGAGCTAGAAAAGCCGGCCTGATCATTGCTACGGCCCTGATGTTGATTGGTCTCCTGCAATACAGCCAGGCAGAGACCGACAAGCAGGACTCTGGCTTCAAAGGAAAGCTTCAGAAAAAGGAAACAGCATCACGTGCCAATCATGTCCCGGTTAAATTAATGAAGATCGGCGGTGCCGCCACTCTGGGTGGCACCGTCATTCCCTTTCAGGAGGTCACACTCGCTGCCCAGACGCCGGGTAGGGTAGAATACATCGCTGGATTTGAGGGCGAATGGTTCAAACAGGGCGCGGAGCTGATCCGCATCGATGACGATGACCTGATGGCACAACAGCGGGCGGCTTTTGCCGAACTTGAAAATGCCCGCCTGGCGGCACGTAACGCGGGTGTTCAGTACAACCGTGAGTTGTGGTCTCCGCAGTCGAAGAATATCAACCGCATGCCGGGCATGGGTGTGCCGGCCATGTTTGATTCCATGTTTACCCAGAATTTTGGCAGCTTTTCCAGTAATTATGACCCGGATGTTCAGCGATACAGCGACCTCTATGCCCAGGGTACGCAGATGAACCAGAGCAGGTCCCGGGTATCCCAGGCCCAGTCGCGTCTGGATGAACTGGCTGCAAAACTCAGGGATACCCGTTCGGTTGCGCCATTTGATGGTGTCATTGCACGCAAGCTGGTTGAGGTGGGCGATACCGTGCAGCCGGGACAGCACTTGCTGGTTTTTTCCAACCTGGAATACCTTCAGGTAAAGGTTGACGTGCCTTCCCGCATGATGCCAAGTTTGCAGGATACCAAGTATGTCACGGTACGGCTGGATGACCCGGCCAAGACCGTCGTTCAGGGCCGTGTCGCGCAGAAATACCCGGTGGCCGATAGCGAGCGCCATACAGTTACAGTGAAGATTGATTTGAAGAAAAACGATCCGGCAATTCCCGGCATGTATGCAGAAGTCATTATTGAGGAGCCGGAATCAAAAAAGGAAGAGCGCATCGTCATCCCCTCAAAGGCGGTGATCAGTCGACAGCGTGGGAGTCTCCCCGCTGTATATGTATGGAATCCGGAAAAGCAGCGTAAAGAGCGCCGGTATGTACGTTTGGGCACCCCGGTGGACAGCGAATATATCTCGGTTTTGTCCGGTTTGAATAATAACGACACGCTGGTTATTGAAGACTGGCGTTGAGGGGAGCCCCGGACTATCCCCGGGTTTTATTTACATGGAGTGTAACTTCCGGCAGGCAGAGACTGGGAGTTGTGTGCTGACAGTATAATTACTAACTTGAAATGACCAGCGACAAAACGAAAAGCAGTAGCCAGAAAAAGCGGGATCCCCTTGCGGACAAGACGTCGGTAGAGGACTATATCGCTGGTGATGGGCTGCAGCTCGGTCTCGAGCTTGGCCTGGCGGGTCGTATGGCCCAGGCTTTTATACACTCACCGATTACACCACTACTGTTCTTTGCCATGCTTGCCATGGGCATCATGGGCCTGATCCTGACGCCGCGACAGGAAGATCCTCAAATTTCGGTGCCGATGATTGATATTTACGTGCAATACCCCGGCGCCACTTCCAGCGAGGTTTCCAGCCTCGCGATAGAACCGCTGGAGCGAATCATGAGCGAGATCCCCGGCGTAAAGCATGTGTATTCTGCCGCCGAACGTGGTCGTGGCATGGTGACGGTAAGATTCATCGTAGGCGAAGATCTGGGACGGTCCATCGTCAAGGTTCACGACAAGATCCAGTCAAATATGGACAAGATGCCTCCGGGCGTCATGCCGCCGTTGGTCAAGCCGGTAGGGATTGATGATGTGCCGGCAGTCACGCTGACATTGTGGTCAGAAAATCTGGACCAGGGGCAATTACGTACTGTTGCCAATGATGTGCTACAGCGGCTCAAGGAGATCCCAAACACTGGCCCGGGGTTTGTTGTTGGCGGCCTGCGCGAGCAGATCAGGGTTCAGGTTCGGCCGGAAAGACTTTCAGGCTTCAATGTCAGTCTGGACCAGGTGGCGCATACCATTCGTACGGCCAATAGTGAACAAAAGGCGGGCAGCACCGAATCTTCCGGTATGCACTTCACGGTCTACACCGGCTCGTTTCTGCGAAATGCCACTGATGTGGCAAACCTGATGATCGCTACCCGTAATGATGCCCCGGTGTATGTGCGCGACGTGGCCGATGTTTTCGAGCAGCCGGAAGAGCCGAAAAGTATGGTGACCTATTACAGCGGTGAGGGACATGACAATGCTGCCGCGCATGGCATGCCGGCCGTTACGATTGCTATTGCCAAGAAAATTGGCAGCAACGGGGTCACAGTAGCCAGTGACATACTCGAAAAGATAGAGCTACTGAAAAGCTCCAACATTGGTCTGATTACGCCGGACCTTCACGTTGAGGTTACCCGTAACTACGGTGAAACGGCGCGGAACAAGGTCAACGCGCTAATTCTGAAACTGTTTATCGCCACCGGTGCAGTAACGGTTCTGGTCTGGTTCTTTCTGGGCTGGCGGCCCGCGTTTGTCGTAACACTGGTCATTCCGGTAGTACTGTTAATGACTGTTTTTGCAGCATGGCTGGGTGGTTTTACCATTGACCGCGTCAGTCTGTTCGCCTTGATTTTCTCTATTGGTATCCTGGTGGATGACGCTATCGTCGTCATCGAGAATATCTACCGACGATGGCTTGCCAATGGCGTGACCGACACAGCTACCGCAATTGATGCGGTGCGCGAGGTTGGTAACCCGACTATTCTGGCTACTTTCACGGTGGTCGCTGCACTTATGCCGATGGCATTTGTAACCGGTCTGATGGGGCCTTACATGTCCCCCATCCCGGCGCTGGGATCAGTTGCCATGATGCTGTCCCTGTTCGCAGCATTTGTGTTTGTGCCCTGGCTGGCGATGCGGATCAAGCCCGGCATGGCTGCGCTGGAAAAGGCCGAACATGAGGAAGAGCGGGACAATGCCAGGGTCGCAAAGATACTGGATAAAACCCTGGTCCCCCTGATTGAGGACAAGCGGAAAGGACATATTTTTCTCATTTCCCTGATTGCCGTGTTTTTTATCGTCTGCTCGTTTTTTCTGCTCAAGTGGGTGCCGGTAAAAATGCTGCCCTATGACAACAAGCCCGAATTTAGTGTTGTGATCAATATGCCCAGTGGCACGGCGGTGCCTACTACCGCAAATCTCACTAATCGAATTGCCGAACGTCTCCGTGAGGAGGTGCCGCATATTACTGCGTTGCAGACTTACGTCGGTACCGCGAAGCCTTTTGATTTCAACGGTATGGTCAGGCATTACTATCTCAGGGACAAACCCTGGCAGTCTGAAATACAGGTTCAGCTGAAGGATAAAAACGAACGTAGTGAGAGTAGTCATGAACTAGCCGTCATGGCGCGGGCATTGGTGAATGGCATCGTTGACGAATACAACACACTCAACCCTGCTACCGATGGCAAGGGCGTAAAAACGACCGTGGTTGAAATGCCTCCCGGTCCGCCAGTGTTACAGACAGTAGTTGCGGAGATTTACGGGCCGGATGCAGAAACCAGGCGAGATACCGCACGTCAGTTGACCCGTATCTTTGAAAATACGGAAGGCATGGCTGATGTAGACAATTACCTGCAGGATGATTACCAGGTATGGCGTTTTGAAGTTGACGCTGAAAAATCCGTACGCCGGGGTATATCAGTAGATACGATAAACCGAAACCTCTCGATGGCACTGGGCGGAAGCCGTCTGGGCGACGTCAAACGTGGCAAGCAACTTGAGCCTACCTACATCGTACTGGAGATACCGCTATCAGAGCGCTCGGAGATGAGCAGCCTGGGAGATTTGCCGATTCCCATGCCTAACGGGCAAGGGACTATCCCGTTGGCTGAGCTAGGCACTTTTGTTCGTAGTCAGCAGGATCCGATTATCTACCACAAGGATCTGCGGCCTGTTGAATATGTGGTAGGCGATGCCGTGGGTCGGTTGGGTGCACCAATCTATCCGATGCTGAAGATCAACGAAGCCCTGCAGTTGGAACAGAACCTCACGGTAGATGGGGTGAACATGACCGGAACCTTTACTGGTCCCCCGAGCGACAGCGGCTTTTCTTCATTCGAATGGGGTGGAGAATGGACCGTTACCTATGAGACCTTCCGTGACATGGGATTGGCTTTCGCGGTTGCCCTGATCGTGATTTACATTCTTGTGGTCTGGGAGTTTGGCAACTTTATCGTTCCCGCAATCATCATGGCGCCGATTCCGTTGACCATGTTGGGTGTTATTCCCGGCCACGCTATTCTCGGGGCAGAATTTACTGCGACCTCGATGATCGGGTTCATTGCCCTTGCAGGTATTATTGTACGTAATTCAATCCTGTTGGTTGATTTTGCCATTCACCAGGTCAAAGACGGTAAAACCAATGCCGAGGCAGTGGTTGAAGCCTGCCGTGCAAGAACCCGTCCGATCGTTATTACTGCACTGGCCCTGGTAGCGGGCTCATTTGTGATACTGACCGATCCGATTTTCCAGGGTATGGCAATTTCATTGTTATTTGGTGTACTGGTATCTTCTGTATTGACACTGGTTGTCATTCCACTTGGTTGTATTACGGCTGGCAGTTACCTGTGTCCTGACTGCGATCTGTTACCGCATGATGATGGTGGTGATGAGCCATCGGGTTCTGGCGGTGCCTGGATTGAAGCGGCCTGGGGAAAAATCAGTACTGCCGGTGTCATGGCATTCTTTATGTTAAGGGCGGTGGCGATCATGGCCTACATGGCAACGGCTGCTGCTGCCAGGAAAGGTATGGAGAGCTATCGGCAAAGTCATAAAACAGTAAAGAAACAAGCTGCGCATCTTCAGGCATTGGCAGAAAAGCGGGTTGCAGAGAAAACCTCCAATGAAAAGCAGAAGGCTGCGACAGAGAAGAAAGCCGCTGCAGAGAAGAAAGCCGTCGCAGAGAAAGCCGCTGCAGAGAAGGCCG
>JBFFRZ010000116.1:0-8165 GCA_041572715.1 Gammaproteobacteria bacterium | reverse complement strand
TCATATTCATCGACCCGATCCGGAAAATTGGCGCAGAAGTCATCCAGAAAATCGAGCAGTGAACCCTGACGGTTTTCATTCATTTTTTCGACTTCTTTCGCCGAGTGCCAACGCGATTCCCGGTACTTTGGCATTACATCAGGCAGATCCCGGTATACACCGCCCGGTCGATAATATGTTGCATGCAGGCGCGCGCCTGAAACTGCTTCGTAAACATCCATTAAATCCTCGCGCTCACGAAAACAGTAAAGAAACATGGTCATGGCGCCAACATCCAGGCCATGTGCGCCCAGCCACAACAGGTGGTTCAGAATGCGTGTGATTTCATCGAACATCACCCGGATATACTGTGCGCGTTCAGGCACTTTTACACCCAGCAGCTTCTCGATTGTCATGACATAGGCATGCTCGTTACACATCATTGACACGTAATCAAGTCGATCCATGTAGCCAATGCTTTGATTGTAGGGCTTGCTCTCGACGAGTTTTTCTGTAGCCCGATGCAACAGCCCGATATGGGGATCTGCACGCATGATGGTTTCACCATCCATTTCCAGCACCAGGCGCAATACTCCGTGCGCAGCAGGATGCTGCGGTCCGAAGTTCATCGTAAAGTTTTTAATCTCAGGCATTTTTAACTCCTGATTCTTTACGCACTACCCTGGGCACAAGAACACGTGGCTCGATTGAGACTGGCTCATAAACTACCCGGCCCTTGTCTGCGTCATAACGCATTTCAACATTACCGCTCAGCGGGAAATCCTTTCTGAATGGATGACCGATGAATCCATAGTCAGTCAAAATACGGCGTAGATCGGGGTGACCTTCGAAAATAATGCCAAACAGATCAAAAGCCTCCCGTTCAAACCAGTTTGCAGATGGCCAGATATCAACCACGCTTGAAATCAATGGCATTTCATCATCTTCACACCAGGCCTTCAGGCGGACACGCAGGTTATCTCCGACAGACATCAGGTGATACACGACGGCGTAACGTGATGGATGACCGGTATCTTTCTCGATCTGCTTCACCGCCTGTCCCCGGCCGTGGGTTCTGGTATTGAAACCGCGCGAAAAGCCGGTGCCGGTAGCAGAGGTCGTTTGCCATTCATCAAAACCGTAATGTGAATAGTCAACACCACATACATCGATCAACTGGTCGAAATTAAATTCATCCCTGAGCGATTGGCAGACAGTGATGACATCGGCAGCCTTGATCTCGATAGTCAGTTCATCGAGAGCTATGGAACTTGAATCGATCTGGGCTGAAAGCTTGCTTTCAAGCGCATCAGCCAGTTGTTTGAGTGTTTGCCTCATTCAAGTCCCTGAATTGGTTAACGCGCGATGGTATTGGTGCGCTTGATTTTTTCCTGCAGCTGAATAATGCCGTAAAGCAATGCCTCAGCAGTCGGCGGGCAGCCCGGCACATAGATATCAACCGGCACGATGCGATCGCAGCCACGAACCACCGAATAGGAATAATGGTAATAACCTCCACCGTTGGCACAGGAACCCATGGAAATTACCCAGCGCGGCTCGGACATCTGGTCATAAACCTTGCGTAATGCTGGCGCCATCTTGTTGCAAAGCGTACCGGCAACAATCATGACATCTGACTGGCGTGGGCTGGGGCGGAATATGACGCCAAAACGGTCAAGATCATACCGTGACGCACCGGCCTGCATCATTTCAACGGCGCAACAGGCCAGACCGAACGTCATGGGCCATAACGATCCGGTACGCGCCCAGTTAATCAGCTTGTCTGCTGACGTGGTGACAAAACCCTCTTCAAGTATGCCCTCAATGCTCACCGGGCCGCTCCTGAAAGATCAGTAGCACACGTACCGAAGATATTTCTCGGGCGTGCGCACCCCCACTCCGTGGGGCCCGTGCTTAGTGCTCGCATCGGCACATCCTGATAATGAGACTGGTTTTGATTGATAAGCAAATCTGTGCCACAAACGATGTCTCGCGGGCGTGCGCATCCCCGCTCCGCGGGGCCCCTGCTTACTGCTCGCATCGTTATTCCCACTCGAGGGCTCCTTTTTTCCATTCATAGATGAAGCCGACGATGAGAATGAGCAAAAAGACAGCCATGGCCGCCAGGGCGAATAACTGTTCCGGCCCGAGATCCTCCAGCACGACTGCCCAGGGAAACAGAAAGGCGATTTCCAGATCGAAGATAATGAATAGAATGGCAACGAGGTAATAACGCACGTCAAATTTCATGCGTGAATCCTCAAATGCCTCAAATCCGCATTCGAATGGCGAATTCTTTTGATCATCTGGACGATGAGGACCCAGCACAAAACCGGCAACTAAGGGCCCAATACCGAATAACAGACCAATAACCAGAAAAATCAGTACTGGCAGGTAGTTTTCTAACACGATGCTCCCCGAAATTATATTTATCCGGCCGCTCGGCGGTATATCCGGTTACAAAGGGGGGGCAGAATAGGTGAGCCCCCTGTGGCTGTCAATATTGACACAGCCCGTTAAGTTTATCGTTCAAAATCCCTGCGGCGACTTTGTATTTTTTGTATCGCCATAAGTTTCTTTAACTTTGTCCTGGACCAATATCTGAATTCACTGCATTCAGATATGGTGCCGATGGCCGGAGTCGAACCGGCACGGCTCTCGCCACTACCCCCTCAAGATAGCGTGTCTACCAATTCCACCACATCGGCAAGCTGATTAACGGCTTGATAAGCTATTCGGCAGGAATAGCCGGGGTTTTGGCAGATTTAGCCGGGCTATCTGCCTTTGAGGGAATTTCAGGTAACTCTATGGCCGGCATGGGTTCGTCTGCACCCGGTATGGATTCCACGGTTCCTGCCGGCACTTCGACTTCCGGTATAAAACCGATAGACGATGGCTGACTGGTTTGCTCCTCTACCGGCAAGCTGTCCTGTACGACGCTGGTCGGCTTGCGCTGCTGTACTGCATCACTGACCCGGTCCTTGGCCGCGATGGATAACCCCATGGTAACGACGAAGAAGCCCACCGCCAGCCAGGTTGTAATCTTTTGCATGACCGAAGCGCCGCCAGCAGCCCCGAACACCGTGCCAGAAGACCCGCTGCCAAACGCCGCCCCCGCATCTGCACCCTTGCCGTGCTGCAACAGAATTAACCCGATTAGTGCTGATGCCAACAAGACATCAACTATGACCAATGTTGTGTATAACATATTAATGTACTACTTGAGATTAAGTTAATTTGCGGCTGTACAGATGCCCAGAAAGTCTTCCGCATTTAAAGAAGCGCCGCCGATCAGCCCACCGTCAATATCATCCTGACCGATCAGTTCCGCCGCATTATCCGGCTTCATGCTTCCGCCGTACAAGATTCGCACCCCGGAAGCGACATCCCCATTCAGCCCGGCAAGCTTGCTGCGAATCATGGCGTGAACCTCCTGCGCCTGCTCTGGTGTGGCTACCTTGCCTGTACCAATTGCCCATACCGGTTCATAGGCGATGACGCTGTTGCCTATTGCATCAATACCCGCCTGCTCGATGACCGCATCAAGCTGGCGCTCAACCACCTGATTAGTCGTACCGGCTTCCCGCTCTTCCAGGAGCTCCCCGACACACAGGATGGGAGTCAAATTGTTGGCTTGTGCCGCCATGAAGCGGCGTGCCACGTCGTCATCGGTTTCACCATAGATGGAACGACGCTCCGAATGACCAACAATCACATACTTGCAGCCAAATTCCTGCAACATGGGTCCGGAAATCTCACCCGTGTAGGCACCGGATTCGTGATCATTCACATTCTGCGCGCCCCACGCAACCGGGGTTCCCTTCAGCCTGTCGGCAACCTGGGCCAGGTAGACAAAAGGCGCACAAACCGCGACTTCTGCCCTGGTTACGGCATCATGGCCAGCCAAAATCCCATCCAGAAGTTCCCTGATACTCTGACGGGACCCATTCATTTTCCAGTTTCCGGCTACAAGTGGTTGACGCATGAGCTAAATCCTTAAATTTCGGCTAAAAAATCAGGGCGCGAAGCATAGCGGCAGCGCCGGCGGAAAGCAATGTGAAAGACCAGAATACCACCAGGCTTTTGTTAAAGCACGGCCGCTACTTTCTCGGCCAGATGCCTTGCGACATCCTCGATCAGCTGCCTGTCTTCGCCCTCCACCATAACCCGGACCAGTGGCTCTGTGCCCGAAGGGCGCAGCAGCACGCGTCCATTGCCGTTCAACTGTCGTTCAGCCTCCATCGCCAGGCCTGATGCGGCCTGCAAGTCGTGCTGACGGAGGATTTGTGGAACCGGCACATTAATCATGGTCTGAGGATAGACCTGCATGCCCTGACCCAGTTCCTGAAGCGAAAGCTGCTCATCATTCATCGCACTGAGCACCTGCAGCGCGGCCACCAGGCCGTCGCCCGTGGTCGTCTTGTCCAGGCAAAGCACATGCCCGGATGGCTCACCGCCGAGAATACCCGCTTCCTGTCGTAACCGCTGCATCACATACCGGTCACCAACCCCTTCTCTGATGAAGTCCAGTCCCATCGTGGAAATTGCCTTTTCCAGACCCAGATTACTCATCAATGTACCCACAACGGGGCCTTTCATAAGGCCTTTGCGAATTCGATCCCGGGCAATGATGTAAATGATCTGATCTCCATCAACGATGTTTCCCTCATGATCAATCATCATGATCCGGTCTGCATCGCCGTCCAGCGCAATGCCCAGGTCTGCGCGATTATCAGGTACCGCCCGCTGTATTGTCCGTAAATTAGTCGCACCGCAATCCAGATTGATATTCAGGCCATCAGGCTCAACACCGATGGTCACGACTTCGGCCCCCATTTCCTTGAGCACCTTGGGCGCGATGTGATAAGCCGCCCCATGAGCACAATCCACAACGATCTTCAGGCCCGTAAGTGAAAGTTCAGAGTCTACAGTTGCCTTGCAGGCCTCTATGTAGCGGGCATCCGCGTTATCAATACGGCTTGCCTTACCGAGCTTTTCAGACGGTACCGTCTCCATGCTCTGCTTGATCAGGGATTCAATTGCCCGTTCTGCATCATCCGATATTTTGTGACCATGGGCGTCAAAAAACTTGATGCCATTATCATAATGGGGGTTGTGTGAAGCACTGATAACTACGCCCGCGCAGGCGTGCAATGTCCGGGTCAGGTAAGCGACGGCCGGTGTTGGAATCGGTCCGCTAAGCAGGACATCTACCCCGGCCGCAGAAAAACCAGCTTCCAGTGCGGATTCGAACATATAACCCGATATCCTGGTGTCCTTGCCAATCACAACCTGTGCGCAGCCTTCCGAGGCCATGACTTTGCCGGCTGCCCATCCCAGTTTCAGCACAAACTCGGGATTGATGACATCGCCCCCTACCTTGCCGCGAATACCGTCTGTACCAAAATAATGTTTGACTTCATCCATGCCGTAATTATCTACCCGGGTTAATGATTTGTAACGGGAGTTCCCTGATCCCGGCAAGCAGAGACCACCATCAGTGCCTGCCTCGTCTGCGCCACATCATGCACTCGAAAGATACTTGCACCCCGCTCCATGGCAAGCACTGCCGCCGCAAGGCTACCGGCCAGACGCTCTTCCAGGCCAACGCCCAACAGGTTACCTATCATGGATTTCCGCGACATTCCCACCAGTATGGGTAAGCCGATCGACTGCAATTGTGCCAATCCCTCCAGTAACTGAAAATTATGCTGCAAGGTCTTGCCAAAGCCGAAACCCGGATCGATCACCAGGTTATCCCTTGAAATTCCAGCGCGCTCAGCAACTTCAACGCGCTGAAGCAGATACTCCATGACATCCTGCACGACACCGCGTGGATATTCAGGCGACTGCTGCATGGTTCGGGGCTCACCCTGCATATGCATCAAACAGACCGGTACGCCAGATGCCGCGGCCGTTTCAATGGCACCCTCCCCCGCGAGGGCAGCCACATCATTAATCATACCGGCGCCTGCATGCACGGCTTCACGCATCACTGCCGCCTTGGATGTGTCGATGGAGATCGCAACATCACTATCCTTTCGAAGTGATTCGATAACTGGGATCACCCGCTCCAGTTCTTCCTCAACGCTCACTGCATCTGCTCCAGGCCGGGTCGACTCACCGCCGATATCGATGATGTCTGCGCCCTCATCAATCATTCTGAACGCCTGCTGCAACGCAAGCTCCGGCCGATTGTATTGTCCCCCGTCCGAAAACGAATCAGGCGTAACATTCAATATGCCCATGATCACAGGCCTGTCCAGATCTTTGAGAAAGTTGCTCATGGCTCAAACAAAAAGGCACCGAGCAATCGGTGCCTTCATATCAGGGTTCAGGTATTAACCGATCAGTGCTGTCCAGCAGGCCCGCCAATTGGCTTGGCTGAGTCATCCTTCTTGGATACTGACTCGGTATCACCGCCAGACGATGCATCAGGTGGCGTCGTTGAATCAGACCAGTCCTTTGGAGGTCCGGGCTCCCTGCCTTCCATGATCGCATTAATCTGGTCGCTGTCGATCGTTTCGTATTTCAGCAGTGCTTCGGCCATGATGTGCAGTTTGTCCTCGTTGTCTCTGAGTAACTGCTCGGCCTTTGCATAGGAATTATCAATAACACTGCGTATCTCGCTATCAATTTCCTGCGCAGTGCGATCTGACATGTTTTTATGCTGGGTGACAGAGTGGCCCAGAAATACTTCGCCATCATCCTCGCCATAGGCCAGCGGCCCCATTTTGTCAGACAGGCCCCACTTGGTGACCATATTCCTGGCGATGTCCGTTGCACGTTCGATGTCATTGGAAGCGCCAGTGGTAACCTGGTCACGGCCAAAAATAATTTCTTCCGCGATACGACCGCCAAACAGGCTGCATATTGAAGAAATCAGGCGTTTCTTGGAGTGACTGTATCGATCCTCTTCAGGCAGAAACATGGTTACCCCGAGCGCCCGGCCACGCGGAATGATCGTAACCTTGTATACCGGATCATGGTCAGGCACCAGGCGACCAACAATGGCATGCCCTGCCTCATGATAAGCGGTGAGCTTCTTTTCTGCCTCTGACATGACCATGGAACGGCGCTCGGCGCCCATCATGATCTTGTCCTTGGCTTTCTCGAAGTCTTCCATATCAACATTTTTCTTGTCTGCCCGTGCAGCAAACAAGGCGGCCTCGTTTACCAGGTTAGCAAGATCAGCGCCTGAGAACCCGGGCGTACCACGGGCAATCATCTGTAATGGCGTATCTTCTTTTAGCGCAACCTTGCGCGCATGAACCTTGAGAATCTGCTCGCGGCCACGTACATCGGGTAACGGCACTACAACCTGCCGATCGAACCGGCCGGGTCTAAGCAGGGCTGGATCAAGTACATCCGGACGGTTGGTCGCAGCAATGACGATGACGCCCTCGCCGCCTTCAAATCCATCCATTTCAACCAGCAACTGGTTCAGCGTCTGTTCGCGTTCATCATGACCTCCGCCAAGACCAGCACCGCGATGACGACCTACCGCGTCGATTTCATCGATAAATATGATGCACGGAGAATGTTTATTGGCCTGGTCGAACATGTCACGTACACGCGAGGCGCCAACGCCGACAAACATCTCAACGAAGTCCGAACCGGAAATACTGAAAAACGGCACCTTGGCTTCGCCCGCGATTGCCTTTGCCAGCAAAGTCTTACCGGTACCCGGCGAGCCGACCATGAGCACGCCACGAGGGATGCTGCCACCAAGCTTCTGGAACTTGGATGGGTCACGCAAAAACTCAACCAGCTCAAATACTTCAGCCTTGGCTTCTTCAACACCGGCAACATCGCTGAAGGTGATCTTTACCTGGTCCTCACCAAACATCTTGTGTTTACTTTTACCAAAAGACAGCGCGCCACCCTTGCCGCCACCGCCTTGCATCTGGCGCATGAAAAACAGGTAGAGACCAATAATCAGCAATAGCGGGAACCAGTGGATCAACAGGGTGACCAGTAAAGGCTGTGTATCCGGTGGCTCGCCCTTGATACGGACATTGTGATCAAACAATGTTGTGATCAACGGGGTGTTCTCTGTTTCCGGATTATAGGTTTCAAAATTCTGACCATTTGCGGTCTGCCCCTTGATGACACGACCCTGTATGGAAACATCTCTGATCTGGCCCTGTTTGACCTGTGATACAAAGTCAGAATAGTCCAGTTTT
>JBFFRZ010000115.1:0-8186 GCA_041572715.1 Gammaproteobacteria bacterium | reverse complement strand
GCAACCAGTCCCTGCAGAAAGTCCATTACCGGGCCCTTTCCATATAGTCGCGGGAACAATTACGTGCCTGCCTGTCGGCTTCCAGCACGGTTTCGAGTGAATCGACCGGTCCGGATTCCACATGCTGCAGCGCATGATCAATTAATTCCGGGATACTGGTATAGGCAAGGTGCCCCTGCAGAAACATCTCTACGGCTACCTCATTTGCTGCATTCAGAATAGCCGGGGCGGTGCCAGCCTCTCGCAATGCCTGGTAGGCGAGCCGGAGGCAGGGAAACCGTTCAAAATCAGGCGCTTCAAAATCCAGACGAGCAATCTCAAACAGGTCCAGTGGATCTACCCCTGAAGCCATGCGTTGTGGCCAGGCAAGCGAGTGGGCAATGGGTGTCCGCATATCAGGATTGCCTAATTGTGCGAGTACCGAGCCATCAGAGTAGGAAACCATTGAATGGATGACACTTTGGGGATGAATAACAACTTCGATCCGGTCCGCTTCGGCACCAAACAGCCAGTGAGCTTCGATGACCTCAAGACCCTTGTTCATCATGGTAGCTGAATCTACGGAAATCTTTCTACCCATACTCCAGTTAGGGTGTGCAATCGCCTGCTCGGGCGTCACCGCTGAAAGCTCCTTGACCGGGGTATTGCGAAATGGCCCGCCGGATGCCGTCAACAGGATGCGCTCTACACCTGACTCATCAAGCCCGTTTTTGAAGTCAACCGGCATGGATTGAAAAATTGCATTATGTTCACTATCGATGGGCAATAACTCGGCCTCATTCTCCCGGATAGCCTGCATGAACAGGTCACCGGACATGACCAGTGACTCCTTGTTTGCGAGTAACACGCGCTTTCCGGCCCTGGCTGCGGCCATACTCGGCAGCAATCCCGCAGCGCCGACAATCGCTGCCATGACATAATCCACGTCTTCCAGTACAGCGACTTCTTCAAGCGCTTCCGGACCAGACCAAATGGTGATTTGCATACCGGAGAGCGCATCAGCCAGTTGCCGGGCGGCCTCGGGGTCTGCCATCACTGCATAAGACGGCTTGCAGGCCCTGCACAACTCTGCCATGCGCTTTACATTGCGGTTGGCGGTCACCGCGACGACATGGAATTGATCCTGGTGCAGGGCAAGCACTTCGAGGGTGCTTTTTCCGATAGAACCCGTAGCCCCCAAGATGCAAATGCCCTTCATATCAGCCGGCCTGTCAGGACAATAGTTCGGGAAACCAGCTCAAACCCAGCAGGTATAATGGTGCTGCAGCGGTATAGCCATCGATACGGTCCATGACGCCCCCATGACCGGGGAAAATGGACCCGCTGTCCTTGATACCGACGGAACGCTTGGCAACACTTTCGAAAAGGTCACCCACGATGGAAAATACCACCGACAAGAGCGCGACGGACATAAACGCCCATAAATTAAAACCTGAAAAACCCAGCAAATTGCCTATGATGGCCGCTGCCACAAGGCTGACGATCAAACCGCCGTAAACACCCTGCAAAGTCTTTCCGGGACTGATTAACGGCGCCAGCTTTGTTACACCCATCAGCTTTCCGGTGAAATAAGCCGCGCTGTCCGCCACTCCGATCAGAACAAAAAGCGATAGCAACATATACGGCCCATTTTCTCCGATCGCATGCACGCTCAGCATCGCCAGCCAGCTGGGTATCAGCAGGATCAGGCCGATGATTCCTCTTGAATAGACATTAACAGCATTGGAAAGCACTTCTTCTGCGGGTGTAATGGTTAGCCAGACCAGGGTAAACAACCATCCCACGAAAACCAGAAAGAGAATATCCCGCAGAAACTGGAACTGATGAATCCAGTCGTAACTGCTTACCATCAGCATGATCGCAATTCCGACGTAGGCAATTCTTGAAACAATACTGGTGAAGCCCGAAAGACGGGACCACTCCCATGCACCCATTACGACAAAAAAACCAAACAGGAATGCAAGGTACATCACGGGTAGCAGCAATATTGCCGCAATAAGGAGAGGAATAAGTACTGCCGCCGTGAGTACACGGTCTCTAAGCATGTGATGACCGTTGTATGTTGATTTGCTCGGGGGTCATACCGTAACGACGTTGACGTTTTGCATAATCATCAAGCGCCATATCAAAGGCAAGCTCGTTGAAATCAGGCCAAAGAACATCGGTAAAATACATCTCGGTATAGGCCAGTTGCCAAAGTAGGAAATTGCTGATCCGGTGTTCCCCGCCAGTCCTAATGAAGAGATCCGGGGGAGGCAAATCTACCGTAGAAAGATGATCACTGATGTCCTGCTCAGTAATTTCCGATGCCTTGATTTCACCCGCTTCTACACGCTGCGCCAAAGACTGGCATGCATTTCTGATATCCCACTGCCCACCATATCCGATAGCCACGACCAGGGATAAAACCTCGTTATCCGCTGTCTGGGTTTCTGCATTCTCCATGGCTCGCTGGACATTGGCCGGGATATCGCTGCGATCACCAATGAAACGCAACCTGACTCCGTTTCCGTCCAGTTCTTTCAGTTCGCTACCCAGCGCAGAAAGGAACAGGTCCATTAAAAGAGAGACTTCGTTATGCGGTCGTTTCCAGTTTTCGCTGCTAAATGCAAACAAGGTCAGCGTACTAATCTTTCTTTTGATGCACGCCTTGACAATGTGCTTCACCGACTTGACACCCTGTCGATGTCCCTTGTTTCTTGGCTGATTTCGTAATTCAGCCCAACGGCCGTTACCGTCCATAATAATGGCAACATGGTTCGGCACGATATTGATCTGCGGATTCCCGTTCATTGATTCTGGAGTAGTCAGATTTCCAGTAATTCTTTCTCTTTCTCGCTGACCATCACATCAATTTTAGCAATATAATCATCGGTAAGTTTCTGTATCTGGTCTGCCGCGCGGTGCTCATCATCTTCAGAAATCATCTTTTCCTTGACCATGTCCTTCAGGTCGCCATTTGCGTCCCGACGAATATTCCTGATGGCAATGCGTCCGTTCTCTGCCTCGGATTTGACCAGTTTGACCAGATCACGACGTCGTTCTTCCGTGAGCGCCGGGAGCGGTATTCTGATGACTGTGCCAGCGGAGTTTGGCGTAATTCCGAGATCAGACTTCATGATGGCCTTTTCAATGACCGGTGTCATATCTTTTTCGTAGGCGGTTACCGTCAATGTCCGCGAATCTTCAATAGCGATATTGGCTACGTTGTTCAGCGGAACTTCAGAACCATAATATTCAACCCTGATATGATCAAGCAGACTCGGATTGGCCCTGCCAGTGCGTATTTTTGAAAGTTCTGTTGCCAGCGCCTCGATCGACTTGCCCATTCTGCGCTCGGCATCCTTGTTTGTTTCTTCTATCATAATCCTGGTTTTTCCATCAGTTCACCAACGTACCAATGTCACTGCCCTTGATGAGACTTAACATTGCCCCGGGTTGATTGATATTCAAAACCCTCAACGGCAGGTTGTTATCTCTGCACAATACCAGTGCTGTGGCATCCATTACAGCCAGTTTTTTCTCCAGTGCCTCGTCATATGATAACTGGTTATAGCGGGTAGCACCCGGATCCTTCACCGGATCTGCGCTGTATACGCCATCAACCTTGGTGGCTTTCAACAATATATCGGCATTGATTTCAATGGCGCGCAAACTGGCCGCCGAGTCGGTTGTAAAGAAAGGATTGCCGGTTCCTGCAGCAAATATAGCCACACGACCCTTCTCCAGGTGTCTGACTGCGCGGCGACGAATATAGTCTTCGCACATCTGGTTGATTTTGATTGCGGACATAACTCTTGCCTGGAGGCCCTGTTTTTCAACAGCCTCCTGCATAGCCAGTGAATTGATTACCGTGGCCAGCATGCCCATATGGTCCCCGGTTACGCGATCCATACCACTTGCAGCAAGGCCTGCACCGCGAAATATATTGCCGCCGCCAATGACTACACCTACCTGCACGCCGCATTCAACAATTGATTTTATTTCACCCGCTACACGACTAATGACTTCCGGGTCGATGCCATAATCGCCCGCACCCATTAGCGCTTCACCGCTCAGCTTGAGCAAGACCCGTTGATATTTGACCTGTTCGCTCATTCTGCAGAGACTGGCGTGTAACTACTTGGCCGCATTCGCCTGCGCCATCACCTCTTCCGCGAAATTCTCTTCCTTCTTTTCTATTCCCTCACCCAGTTCAAAACGAGTGAAAGCGACCACTTTCGCATCACTGGCTTTCAGCAGCTTTTCAACCGTAGTGTCCGGATCCTTCACAAATGGCTGCCCCAGCAGTGTGATTTCCTTGAGAAACTTGTTGACGCGCCCCATAACCATTTTCTCAATGATGTCTGCTGGTTTACCACTGTCAGCAGCCTGCTCGGTAAGAATTTCTTTCTCTTTTTCGAGTACGGCAGGATCTACCTGATCCTGATCGATGAACTGGGGCTTGGATGCAGCAATATGCATGGCTATGTCTCTGGCCAGGCCATCGTCGCCGCCTTCCATCTGTACGACTACACCGATACGTGCGGTTGGGCCTACCTTATGCAGGTAACTGCCCAGATTATCACCCTCGATAATCTCAAAGCGGCGCACTGACATGTTTTCGCCAATCTTGCCGATCAGCTCCTTGAGTGTCTCTTCTACCGTGTTGCCTGAATCTCCATACGGCAGTGAATTCAAGGCGGCCACATCAGCTGGTCGGCTGGAAAGCACCTGCCTGGCCACTGCGTCGACATAACCGATAAAATCCTCATTCTTGGCAGCAAAATCGGTTTCGCAATTGACCTCGATAATAGACATCGCACCATCGCCCTCGGCAATTGCGACAATACCTTCGGCTGCTACCCTGCCCGCCTTTTTATCTGCTTTGGCAGCGCCCGCCTTGCGCAGCAAATCTGCTGCTGCATCCATATCACCATCGGTTTCCACCAGGGCCTTTTTGCATTCCATCATGCCAACGCTGGTGCGTTCGCGTAATTCCTTAACCATCGCCGCAGTAATTGCCATTGTATACCTCGATATCTTTGAATCTATGTGAAACGATCGTGTACTAAAGATTTATTCAGACTTGGTAGCTGTTTTCTTTTTGGTCACAGCCTTCTTCTTTGTGGCAGCTTTTTTCTTGGTCGCTGCCTTCTTTTTCGTTGCTGCCTTTTTCTTGACTGCTGCGGGTGCGTCGCTATCCGCGGCTACCTTTTCAGCGCTAGCCGCAGCTGGTTCTGCTACTTCCTCCTGTACAGGAGTGTCTTGCGCATCCGCACTGGCAACAACTTTTTTGCGCGTGGTGACCTTTGCAGTTTTCTTTTTGGCTACGTTTTTGCTGTCCTTGGTGACCGGCTTGCCTTCCTCATCCAGTTCAACGATATCATCCGAACCGATATGGGTGGCAATTACCTTTCTCGCATCGAGAATTGTATCGGCAACGGCTTCTGCGTAGAGGGCAATTGCCCTGATAGCATCATCATTACCGGGAATAACGTAATCTACATTATCGGTCTTGTTATTCGTATCAACGACACCAACGATGGGGATACCGAGCTTCCTGGCTTCGCTGACCGCGATATCCTCGTAACCAACATCAATGATAAAAATCGCGTCCGGCAGGTAATCCATATCACGAATCCCGCCCAGGCTCTTGTCCAGCTTCTCGGCTTCCCTGCGCAAACCCAGTGCCTCTTTCTTGCTAAGACGGCTCATACGCCCGTCTTCTATCATGGCTTCAATGTTCTTCATGCGAGTCACTGACTGGCGCACGGTCTTGAAATTGGTCAGCATCCCGCCTAGCCAGCGCTGGCTGATATAGGGCATCCCACAGCGATGCGCGGCCTGGGCTACGGCTTCCCGGGCGGCACGCTTGGTGCCAACAAAAAGAATCTTGCCGTTATTGCCTGCGACAGTGCCCAAAAAATTGAGCGCGACATTCAGCAGTGGCAGGGTTTTTTCCAGGTTGATGATATGAATCTTGCTACGATGGCCGAATATATACGGGGCCATCTTGGGGTTCCAGTAACGTGTCTGGTGACCAAAGTGAACGCCAGCCTCAAGCATTTGGCGCATAGTGACATTTGCCATGATAAAAACTCCAATTATCGGGTTAAACTTCCGCTCTACCCCAACCGGTAACCTGAAATGCCTCGTCATGTGGCATCAGGCACCCTACCGGCTGTGTCGGTAAGCGTGTGAATTTACTGGCCGGGATAATTTCACCGGCCTGCTTGCCCTCAGGGCGCGCGCTTTATACCATAGCCAACCCTCGGCAACAACGCACCGACGCAAAAAAACGCTGATTTTTCAGTAATTTTGCCTGTTTAAGGATAAATAATGGCTGTCACCATAAAAACTGCTGAAGAAATCGAAAAAATGCGCGTTGCGGGCCGGCTGGCCGCAGAAGTCCTGGACATGATTACCCCCCGGGTCGTGGCAGGCATCACAACGGGTGAACTCGATCAGATTTGCCATGATTACATTGTCGATCACCAGGGCGCCATACCGGCGCCGCTGAATTATCGGGGTTTTCCCAGGTCGATCTGCACATCGGTCAACCACCAGGTCTGTCATGGCATCCCGGGCGACAAGCGACTGAAAAAAGGCGATATCGTCAACATTGATATCACGGTAATCAAGGATGGCTATCATGGCGATACCAGCCGCATGTTCGCCATAGGTGAGACCAGCCTGCTGGCGAAGCGAGTGACACGCATTGCCTACGAGTGCATGTGGCTTGGCATCGATCTCGTCAAACCAGGCACCCGGCTGGGCGACATTGGCCATGCCATTCAGATACACGCCGAATCCAATAACTGTTCAGTGGTGCGCGAATACTGCGGACATGGAATTGGCAAGGTCTTCCATGAAGACCCGCAGGTTTTGCACTATGGCAAAGCTGGCACAGGGCTCGCGCTTGAGCCGGGCATGACGTTCACCATTGAACCGATGGTAAACATCGGCAAGCGTCATACCAAGTTGCTGGCTGACCAGTGGACTGTTGTCACCAAGGACCGCAGTCTGTCCGCCCAATGGGAGCATACTATCCTGGTCACGGACAGCGGACACGAAGTGCTCACGCTCAGCCCTACCGAAGCCGGGCAGGCTGCCCCGCCTGACTGGAGGATACTGTAATCAACACCAGTACAAATGCTGCCGAGGCACTTATTGACCTGGACAAGCTGAACCATGCATTGTCCGGCAAGGTACCCGACCTGCAGTCGTTCAAACATTCTATCTCGGATTTGAATGACTATCTCAAAACCACCTTTGATCCGAAACATTCCGATGTCAGTGAGCTTACCGCGCTACGGTCCAGTCATATTGATCGTCTGTTAAAAATCGCGTGGACCCATCACTTCAATCCCGACGACGACACAGCCGCACTGATCGCGGTCGGCGGATATGGTCGTGGTGAGCTGTTTCCCGGATCAGACATCGATCTGATGATACTGACCGGCCGTGTATTGAGAAAAAACACCCTGGACAGTATCCAGCAATTTCTTACTTTCCTGTGGGACATAGGCCTGGAGGTTGGCCATAGCGTGCGTACGGTACGGGATACTGTTGTGGAGGCCCGTGCTGACGTCACCGTGGCAACGAATATCATGGAATCAAGATTTCTGCTGGGCGACGAAAAGCTTTTCGATTCAATGCAGAAACTTTGTGGACCCAACAAGATCTGGCCCAGCAGGCCGTTTTTCCTCGCCAAATACGAGGAACAGCAGAAACGCTATGAGAAATTCGAGGATACTGCCTATCGACTCGAACCGAATCTTAAAGAAAGCCCCGGCGGCCTGCGTGACATACAGAACATCTTCTGGGTAGCAAAGCGGCATTTCAACGTCGATTCACTGGAATCACTGGTCGATCATGACTACCTCACAGAGGATGAATACCAGACCCTCGATGAGGGTCTCAAGTACCTGGGTTCACTGCGTATGGCACTCCACCTGTTGACCGGCCGTCATGAAAACCGGCTGCTGTTCGATTATCAGCGCGAACTGGCACAACAGTTTGGCTATACCGGCAAAGGCAATGAGCCCATAGAAGCGTTTATGCAAAAGTTCATTCGCACAGTACTGGAACTGCAGCGATTGAATGAAATGCTGCTACAGCATTTTCAGGATGATATTGATCTGAAGCCCAAGTGGGGCATGAAGAAAATTCGTTCGATTAACAGCCGGTTCCAGACACGCAGG